>DRQB01000188.1 GCA_011330645.1 Campylobacterota bacterium
GAAGCACCTATGCTTTCACGTGTGATTGGTGGTGAGTTTAAAGAGATAGGTTCTGTTACTATGGGCGAAAAAGGGAAACTCAACGCACCAGGCGGTACACAGCAAAACTGGTGTGACTACCATAAAACATTTATAGATGACCTCTTTGCAGAGGGATACCGTCTACGTTACTCTGGTGGTATGGTGCCAGACTTACATCAAATCATGCTCAAAGGTGGAGGACTTTTCTCTTACCCTGGAACTTCAGACAAACCACATGGAAAACTGAGACAACTTTTTGAAGTCATCCCTTTTGCCTTTATGTATGAGCAGGCAGGCGGACAAGCCATCAACAACAAAGGCATGAGACTTATGGAACTTGTTCCTTCTCATCCTCACGATACAAGTCCATGTTTCTTTGGCTCTAACTATGAGGTAGAAGCCCTTAAAAAAGCGTATGGTATCAAAAACTAATGTCTGAACAAGTCCTAGATGAATGGCAAATCGCCCTCACCCACAAAAAAGCAGAACTTGAAGCCTGTCAAGCAGAGCAACAAGTAAGCAGCTGTCTAAAGTGTGAGAAGCTTTTAGAGTGTGAGATGAGAGATGCCTACATCAAAGCTGTATATGACTCGATGAGCAAGGGTAAAGGCGGAGGGTTTGAGTTTTAACCAATTAACGCTAACTTCTCTACCCTGTTCATCTTCTTTTTTATCTCATATTCACGTTTAGAAGCTGTACTTCTATCGGGGTATTCTTCAGTGTAGACAAGTGTTACAGGGCGTCTTACACGGGTATATTTGGCACCTTTTTCTGAGCTATTGTGCTCTTCTACACGTCTTTCTAACTCTGTGGTGATACCAGTATACAATGTGTCATCTGCACATTTTAAAATATAGACATAATACATAGAGGTATTTTAACCAAAACAAATATCAAACGCATTGGGGAAATAAAAATAATACGTCTAGCTATAAAGATTTTAACTATACGTTAGATTTTTCCAAATCAAACATATTGAAATTGCTTGTAATGCTGGGGGCTGCAATAAATAATATGTCTGAGAACTCTATGGATTTAATATAACTTTTGATTTGGATAAGTTCATGAAGTGTTTTTTTATATAATGTAATAGCCGTTTGTTTAAGTGTAATATTGTGATAGTCACTGACTTTAATATAATATGTAGATTTTCTACTTATTACTTTATAGTAGCAGACATCATCAAAAACGTAACATTTTTTATTGTCAAACGATGTATTGGGTCTATTTAAATCAACATTACACATATTATATCTCCTATTAACTATTTAATATTAAAGTATATTAAACATATATTACCTAAGTGTTACTCGTCTTTAACTTAATAGATTCTATTTGGTAAGGTTTGAAGTAAACACGTAAAGTATCTTCAGAAAGAAAAATTTTATTTGTGGACTTATCTATTTTCAAAATAGCTCTACTTTTGCGCATACCACTAAAAGAGTAACGATTCACTTGTATAACAAACTGTGCAGAAGGAATATTTTTCAATGCATCTTCTAATACATAGTAGTCACCATAATCCCCAACAAGTTTATAATACTTTTTACCATAAATCGCATATATTTTCTTATGACGTAAGCGTTCTTTCTCTAACTCTTTTTCTCTCTGACGTAGAAGTCTCTCTTCGTTGAGTGCATTCCATATTTTCTTTTTTTCATAAAGCGATGCCAATGCAGATTTATAAATATTCTTGCGTACTTTGTTTTGTAATGAAGGGTTAATATTGAGTGCTGCTGTCATTGTGCATCCTTTACTAAATTTTTATCTATGCTAACTATAGTTTACCTATAGACTATTACTTGAGTGTTACCTCCTCTTTTCTATAGAAAGTAACCCTCCTTACAGCACTTTTTAGTTAAAATGCTTTTTATAAATTTACTCTACAAGTAAACCCCAAACTCATTTGTTTAAGGAACTACAAACATGTCAAACTCTTGCGAAAAAGCCTATATCACTACCCCTATTTATTATGTCAATGACATTGCACACATTGGTCATGCTTATACCACTATCATTGCAGATACACTTGCTCGTTACTCCCGTCTTTCTGGTCTTGAAACATTCTTTCTTACAGGAACAGACGAACATGGACAGAAGATAGAAGAAGCCGCCAAAAAAAGAGGTGAAAGCACCCAAGCCTACGCAGACAAAATCTCTGCAACATTTAAAGACCTCTGGGATGACTTTGACATCTCTTATGACAAGTTCATACGTACGACTGATGAAGACCACATGAAAGGGGTTCAAAAAGCTTTTTCAACGATGCATAAGAATGGTGATATTTATAAAGACACCTATAAGGGTCACTACTGTATCTCTTGTGAGACCTTTTTCCCTAGTATTCAATTGGTAGATGATGAGTTTTGTCCTGAATGTGGGAAAAGTACAACGATTGTTGAAGAAGAGTCTTACTTCTTTAAACTCTCCGCCTATGAAGACAAACTTCTTAAGTGGTATGATGAAAACCCTGATTGTATCTTACCAAGAAGTAAAAGAAATGAAGTTATTCGTTTTGTTGAAGGTGGGCTACAAGACCTTTCCATCACAAGAACATCTTTTGACTGGGGTGTAAAACTTCCTGCAGATATGAATGATCCTAAACACGTAATGTATGTATGGCTTGATGCTCTCATGAACTATGTGACTGCACTTGGATACGGTACAGATGATGCCAACATGGACTTCTGGCCTGCACGTGTACAGCTTATAGGTAAAGATATCTTACGTTTCCATGCTATCTACTGGCCAGCCTTTCTTATGAGTCTTGGACTTCCATTGCCTAAGCATATTGCAGCACATGGTTGGTGGACACGTGATGGTGAAAAAATGTCAAAATCTAAAGGAAATGTGGTTAACCCTAAAGAGGTAGCTGACGCATATGGGCTAGATAATTTCCGTTACTTTATGCTTCGTGAAGTACCTTTTGGAGGAGACGGTGACTTTTCGCAAAAAGCACTCATAGACCGTATTAACTCTGACCTTGGAAATGACCTTGGGAACCTACTCAACCGTGTGATTGGGATGAGTGGAAAGTATTTTGATGGTAAAGTGGACTCTTCTCAGGTGGCTAAATACTACCAAGCAGAGCTTGATGAAGTACACGCTTCACTGAACAAACTTGAACCACTTCTTTTTGAGATGCAGATTCACCGTTACTTAGAAGAGCTTTGGAGACCACTTACTGTAGCCAACAAAGCCATAGATATGTACCAACCCTGGACACTTATGAAAGAAGGCAAAGAGGAAGAAGCGATGGCACTTAACGGTCTCATCGCAGCCATACTAGCTAAAGTATCAGTGATGCTCTACCCTGTCATGCCTGAAGTATGTACAAAAATCTCCAATGCATTGCACTTTAGTATCGACAATGAAAACTGGACGAAACTTGCCAAAGGTACAGAACTTTTAGCACCATTTACGCTTGAAAAGATTGACCCACTTTTTCCTCGTATAGAAGAGCCTCTACTTACGCAGATAGAGCCTGAGGACAAAGTATCTAAAGAGGATGAGCCAAAGATTGAAAAGAAAAAGGATCTTAAAGAGATAGAAGGTATTGCATATATAGGCATAGACCAATTCTTCCAAACTTCTCTTAAAGTAGGAACCGTGGTACAGGCAGAAGAAGTACCAAAAAGTAAAAAACTTCTTTTACTCCAAGTAGATGTAGGTGAAGATGAACCAAGACAAGTTGTAGCTGGTATTAAAGAGTGGTACTCTGCTGATGATATGTTAAATACACAAGTGTGTGTTGTAGCAAACCTTAAGCCCGCAAAACTTATGGGACTAGTGAGTCAAGGTATGCTTCTTGCTGCTAAAGATGAAAATGGACTGTGTATGATACGTCCAGAAAAGCCAAAAACGGCTGGAACCCCTATTGGGTAATTTGGACTAATATGAAAATAGAAGATATTTTAAACCTCACAGAGGGAACACTGAGTAATACACCCAAAGTAAATGCTATAGAATCAGCTACAGTTTACCAATCAAAAGTAGAACATGGTGATCTCTTTTTCTCTTCCAACCAAGAAGAGATAGAACAAGCCATTGAAAATGGTGCGTATGCCATTGTCTATGATAATGACAATATTCAAAAAACAGATGATGAGATTGCATGGATTAAAGTCTCCGATATCCAACTGGCAGCCTTTAAACTTATACGTTATGTCATACTCAAAAAAGAGGCGCAATTCTTTTTAGTCTCTCCACATGAAATGACTTTTTTAAAAATGATACTTACACACAAAACCAACATTGATTTCATCCCCAATGATTGGCGAAAGGCATTTGAGCAAATACTTAACACGGATGGAACACTCTATGTAGGGACAGATAAAGAGCTTATGAAGCTCATCAAGCCTGACATACAAAAACTAGAACGCGATGTCGATGGCTACCCTGTATTTGACACGCTTTTTAAAACCACTTTTAAAGTAGATGGTTTTGTCTATCAGGAAAAAGATCTGATTCCATTTCATTTAGAATACCTCTTCCGTGTGATTCACTTTTGTAACCAAAATAGTTTGCCTTATGACTTGGAGCGCTTACGCTATACCAAACATTTTACTCCTGTATTTATTGATGGGGAACTCAATACTGCACGTTCAAACCAAAGTGATAAAGTTGCTATTTTTACGGATAATATTCCAGATATTGTTGAAGCACGTGAATATATCAAACGTTCCAACAACTGGGTAAAAGGTATCGTCCTTACACCACCAAAAACCAAAGTACCTGGTATCGACCGCCCACATTGGTTTGAAAGTGAAGAAGAAGTAAGAGAAATCCTCAAGAACACCCTCTTTAACTATGCTTTTATTCTCAATGCTGATAAAAGTATTCTCAATACAATTAAAGAAGATTATCGTTTATTTTAACTTTTCTTTCTTTCTCTATTTAGATATGATACACTCATTAAATCTAAAACATTAGGGAAAGTATGAGAAGGATTATAAAAGTAAAATACCATTTACTTGTACTCATTATAGAGATAACAATCCTTCTTTTGGCACTGTTATTAGCCTATAACTTTATCTCTATGCCTTCTAAAAAAACAACATTCTACTTAAAAGACAACACTGTCCCCACACTTTTAAATACACTTGATAAGCAGGGTTACCCCACATATGCTATTGACAAATATGTATTAAAATATATGACGCTTCCAAAAAAAGGATGGTATAGTTTAAAAGGAGAGAAAGAAGGTCGATTCCAATTTTTCAAATCCTTATATACAAAAAAAGCCAAAACTATGCATATCAAAATTTATGCAGGAGAAACCGCTGTAGAACTCACACAGCGTCTAGCCAATGACATGAAACTTAATGCACAAAAGCTTTTAAAAGCCTATGAGGCACAAAGTATCTATAAAGAAGCAGATATTTTTTCAGGACAATATACACTAGCCAGAGATGCAGATGCAAATACAAGTATTGATTCTCTTTTTGAGCAGTCACACAATGTTTTAGATCGTTTTATAAAGAAAAACTATCATAAAAAACCTAAATTACTAGAAATTAAAATACTTTTGATTATTGCATCGATTATACAAAAAGAGAGTAATTCTATCGAGGAAATGCCCCTTATTTCCTCGGTCATTTACAATAGAATAAATAAAAACATGAAACTCCAAATGGATGGTACACTCAATTATGGAAAATATGCACACACCATTGTTACCTCTGAACGGATTAAAACTGATGAGAGTGAGTACAATACCTATAAACATAAAGGTATTCCACCCGCACCACTGGGTACGGTAAGTATAGAGGCTTTAGAAGCGGCATATCATCCCGCAGTAAGCCATTATCTCTTTTTTATGCTCAGAAAAGATGGTTCGCATCAGTTTGCACAAACCTATGAAGAGCATCTTAAAAATATACGTGCTTTTAAGTCTAAAAGTAATGATAACAATCAAAGCAAACTAAAGCAGATTAAAAAGTCTAAAGTTTCTTCATAACAACCATATTTTTAGCATTATCTAGCACAAACTGACATCCATATATTTCACACAATACCCTAAATGTTTTGGGTCTAAAAAAAACAATATGTGTTTCATCTTGCGGGTACCACCACTTTTGAAAGGATGCTTGTTCATTAGAGTGAAACTCTGTTTGTATGGCAAGGTATCCACCACAGTTTAACTTTTCTAACAACTGTGCAAAAACCTCTCTTGGC
>DRQB01000189.1 GCA_011330645.1 Campylobacterota bacterium
CAAGTTCTATCTCTTGGAATGCCAGTGAAAACCTCACCTTTACACTGAAAGGACAAAACCTTTTAGACAAAGCAAAAGCAACAGGTTTATTTAGAATAAGTCCAACGACAGGGAGCTTTTTAAAACCACTCTCCATCTCTCCTATAGACCAGAGAGTGACACTTGAAGTGGAGTATACATTTTGAAAAAAATCTTGGTACTCTTCATCCTTAGCTATGGGCAACTTGTTGCGCTAGATAAGGAGAGTACACTCAATTTTTACCAGCATATATTTACAGCGATCACCTCGGCACATCCCGTGTTTGTGTATGTAGAAGACCCTGAATACAGAGAAGTCTTTCTACAGGCAGATAAAATTTTACTGGCAAAACGTATGAAGGGGGCAGATGTGCTTTTACTGACAAGTAAAGCCATGCTTGAAAAAGTGTTACATCAAAAAGAGTTGCATCTTCAAGAAGTTAAAAAGCCACTTTTATTTGCCACTGATTATCATATATTAAAAGCCTCCAAAGAGGTGATAGGTGCATTCTACTGGAAAAAAGGAAGAGCACAGTTATTGTTTGTTAAAAGCAGGTTGAAAGCACATGGTATTGTACTCTCTTCAGAATATCAAAAATTTATAATCGATGAGCTATGAGAGAACAGTACTTTAATAAATTTATTATCCTCCTTATAGTATTACTGATTGGTTTTGCTGTATTTTTACAAATATCAACAGAACATAGTACTGAAAAACTTAAAAATGAAGAGGTTTTTAAAGCAGAGCAGTATGTGAGTAACATAGCAAAACTCATCCAGCTTCGTACGCATGATAAGCTAGAAGCTACACTCAATACGAATCCTCAACTTAGAACTCAGCTCAACGAAGCATTACACGCATTCTTGACCCAACAATATCAATATATATTTGTACTCAAAAAAGATTCTAAAGGGCAATATCGTTTTCTCTTGGATGGTGCAAGAGATGCAGAAGAATATCACTCTTTATTTATGCCACAAAGTACGCTTTTTGATGAAGTGTATGAAAGTGGAAAAATGCAGATAGTCCAACAAGAAGATGAAGTCAAAAATCTTTGGTTGTCGCTGGTTTATCCTATCGTAATCAACCATAAGACAGAAGCACTTTTGGTATTGGATTTTGCTAAGACGTATGGAGAAAAATTAAGTCATTTTAACTCTCCGTTAATGTTTGTAATACGTATGATGCAAGTTTTTTTATTACTCAGTATAGTGTTGTTACTTTTCTTAGCATATCGCTATTTTAAAGCACGTGAGGCACTGATTAAAGATAAATTAACTTCAACATATACCAAATATTATTTATCAGAATTATTTAATCATGAAAAGGTAAACAAGTATCATGCTATACTCATAGACTTGGATGCATTTAAAGAGATAAATAAAAAATATGGTATTGAGTTTGGCGATAAAGTGATTGTACTTTTTTCTCGTGCCATATTTCATACATTATCTTCGACTTCAAAGATCATACGTACCGGGGGAACAGAGTTTTTAGTGCTCATTCCTAAACAAGAAGGGAAGATAGAATCTTTAGCCCATACTTTATTTGCAACGATGCAAAAACAAAAATATTATTATGACAATGAAGAAGTTTATTTGGGTGTTTCTATGAGCGCAATGGCTATACCTGAAAATGCATCGTCGATCCAAAATGTACAGAGAGTTTTGGATGAGAAACTACTTGAAGTAAAAAGTAAAGGTAAAAATGCTTTAGGGATTATAGATATTGAAAGTTTGGAAAATTTACGATATAGCAATATGGATTACATTAAAGAAGCATTAGAAGAGGAACGTTTGCTTTGTGTATATCAACCTATATATAATACAAAAAGTAAAGAAATTGTCAAGTATGAAGCATTAGTAAGGTTGATTGATAAAGAGAATCC
Organism: Campylobacterota bacterium; assembly: GCA_011330645.1. Lineage (GTDB taxonomy): Bacteria > Campylobacterota > Campylobacteria > Campylobacterales > Sulfurovaceae > Sulfurovum. Next base: position 1,908 of record DRQB01000189.1, read on the forward strand.
CAAAAAGCTCATTTCACCATTTCACTTTATGGATGTCATAAAAGGAACAAGTCAATATATTAAAATGAGTAAGTTGGTTTTTAATCATGTTTTTTCTACATTGCAAAAATATCCAGAGATTAAATTAAGCGTGAATGTAGATTTAGATGATTTGGAGAATGCAGAGATGATGGAAATGATACGTATCAATCTCGAAAAACATAAGAAAATAGCCAATAGGCTTACCTTTGAGATTCTTGAAGAACATGAAATCAAAGACTACAATAAGGTACAAGAGATATTTAAACAATTAAAAGCGTATGGGTCTAAAATTGCATTGGATGATTTTGGAAGCGGTTATGCAAGTTACGGATATCTTATCAGACTTGATATCGATATTTTAAAGATAGATGGTACGCTGATTAAAGAATTACAAAAAAACCCACTACGTGCAAAAGAAGTCTTAAAATCTATCAAAGAATTAGCAGATGAATTTGGCTATGAAGTTGTTGCCGAATTTGTCTCACATGAAGATATTTATGAGATGGTAAAGATGTTGGATATTACTTATTCTCAAGGATATTATTTGGGTGAACCTAGACCTATTGAAGTATATCTACCTTAAAAAGAATTGCTTTTTTCCCTTTTTAAAGCTATTTGGCTATAATAATTGACTTTTAGAAAAATTCATAATTTAGGAAAACAAACATGAGCAATTATACAGATGAAGATGATGATTACGGTGATTACAAAGATGACTTTTGGGGGAGAACACCTCAGTCTTCTTACTTTGAGATAGCAAAAACAGCAAATCAAAATGTGGTAGAAAAAGAGATAGAAGCAGTATTTAGAAGACTCGCAGTGGTTGAGCGTATGCTTGAAGAGAGAGGCGTTACGGAAGATGATATCAAACGAGAAATAAATTCTACGGTGATTGATGAAGACATAGATGGTAGAACAGGTTCTGTATTTATTGACCTTGTGGGTCGTATCGTTACGCAGTGTGAATAGGAAGTAGTTACGTGTTAAGTGCCGTTGAGAGAAAAATAGAACAGTTTATTGTTGACTTGAATGATAAAGAAGTGCGTGCACTTTATAGTAAACTACCTCATGGAAAAAGATTACGTGCAAAGCTTATTTTAACCATAGCAGGTTCAGGACTTTCTGTCATTAAAACAGCAGCTGTTGTCGAGATGATACATGCTGCAAGTCTTTTACATGATGATGTGATAGATGATGCCTATACCCGTCGTTCACGTCCTTCTCTCAATGCAGTGTATGGCAATAAAACGGCTATCATGCTAGGTGATATCCTTTATTCAAAAGGTTTTTTAGAGTTAAACGCCATTAGCCCTGAAGTGGCAAAAATAGTTTCCAATGCTGTAGTACAACTCAGTCTTGGAGAACTAAAAGATGTTTCACTCTCAAAAACATTTAATCTAGATAAAGAAATGTATCTTGAAATGATCTATCAAAAAACAGCTTCTCTGATGGAGGCAAGTGCAGGTGCGGCTGCCTACTTATCGGGTAAAGATAAAACAGCCTATATGACCTATGGACGTAATCTTGGTATTGCTTTTCAAATGATTGATGACATACTAGATATTACGATGGATACCGAGACACTTGGTAAGCCTGCCTTACATGATTTTGAAGAAGGTAAAACGACTTTGCCTTATATCTATTTGTACGAAGCCCTTGAAAGTAAAGAGGCTGAAAAATTAAAATCTTTACACGGTAAAAAATTGACTACAGACGAACAGCAGTGGATTAAGATGATGATGCACAACACTTCAGTAATACAAAAAAGTTATAATGAGGCTAAAGTGCTAATAGATGAAGCCATTGCTTTAATGGATGAAAAAGGTGAAAAGGCACTGAGTAACATTGCTATAGCAATGATTGAGAGGAATTTTTAATGTACTATCAAGTCGTAAGTTTTTCACACAAAAATTGTGATCAGGGTATGAGAGAGAAGTTGGCATTTGCCAACAATGAAGAAAAAATTGAACTACTGAATTTATTGGTGGCTTTTGAATTTGTCCATGAGGCTTTTATTGTTTCTACGTGTAACCGTGTTGAAATTGTGCTTGCAACACGCGATAATTTCTCTTCTTATCATGCTATTTTAGGACTCATGGCACAAAAAAGTGACTTGAACTTTTATGAATTGAAAACTACAGCAGAACGTTATGATGATGAAGAAGCAGTGCATCACGTTTTTTCAGTGGTCTCTTCGCTAGAATCTTTGGTTGTTGGTGAGTCACAAATTACAGGACAAGTCAAAGAAGCCTTTATGTTGTCCCATAAAAATAAGACTGCAGGACGTAAGTTAAACCGTCTTATCTCGTATGCGGTGAAATGTGCAGCAGAAGTAAGAAATGTAACAAATATTTCCCAGAATCCTATCTCCATAGCTTCCGTGGCTGTGGCGCAGGCACATCATATACTCGGTGACAATATGGTAGGGATGACTGGTGTTGTCTTGGGCGCAGGAGAAATGGGTGTACTTGCTGCCAAACATTTACTCCGTGCAAAATGTGATGTGGTTATGTTAGGACGGGACTTAGAAAAAGTAGAATTGGTTGCCCATACTTTAGGCGAAAATGTGAAAGCAGATACCGTTGAAAATCTGACAAAATACATTAACCGTTATCGTTTACTATTCTCTGCTACCTCTGCAAAAGAACCTGTGGTTACAAAAGAGATGATAGAGAGTGATTCTGTTGAGAGATTGTGGTTTGATATGGCAATTCCAAGAGATATTGAAGATATGGGAATGGACAAATTACAACTGTTTCGTATAGATGATTTGAGAAGTATCTCAGAAAGTAACCATGCAATGCGTGAAGAACAAGCAGTAAGAGCAGCAGAAATCGTAGAAAAATATAGAGAAGAATTTTATGCATGGTTACGCGCACTCTCCATTGAACCTGTGATTAAACAGATGAGAGAACATGTCTCTGAAGCCATAGATGAAGAGATGAAACGTGCTATAAAAAAAGGTTTTGTCCCCTCAGAGGCAGAAGACAATATGCGAAAAATGGCAGAACAAATGTTCAAACGCTTTTTACATGACCCTACACAGAATTTACGTAAATCTTCAACACAGAGAAAAAATGCAAACTGTATAGAAGCAGTAAAAAGAATGTTTAACATTGACACAGAACATATAGACTTTAAACAATATAAAAATGATCATCACACTAAAGGATACAGCGCGTGAGACTCTCAAGACTACTACTTCCAACAACCAAAGAAACACCAAATGACGCAACATTGGCAAGTCATATATATCTCATACGTGCAGGACTTATTCAATCTGTGGGTGGATCTGGGCTTTATAATTTTTTACCGTTGGGAAAAAAGATACTTGACAAAGTAAGAGCTGTTGTCAAAGATGAGTTAGACAAGGCGGGATGTCAAGAAGTGGCACTCTCTTTTGTAACACCAGCGACACTCTGGGAAGAGAGTGGACGTTTGGAAAAGTATGGTAAAGAGTTACTGCGTTTTAAAGACCGTAAAAATAATGATTTTATACTAGGTCCAACACATGAAGAGATGATGGTAAACCTCGTACGTCAAAGTGTAAAGAGCTATAAGCAACTTCCATTGAATCTCTACCAAGTAAACCTCAAGTTCCGTGATGAGATTCGTCCTCGTTTTGGTCTGATGCGTGGGCGTGAATTTTTGATGAAAGATGGCTATAGTTTCCATGCAAGTGTAGAAGATATGCATAGAGAGTTTGCACTCATGGAAGAGACGTATAAAAAAATATTTACACGTCTTGGACTGGAGTTTAGAGTTGTAGAAGCAGACTCTGGTGCCATAGGTGGAAGTGGCAGTAAAGAGTTTATGGTACTTGCAGACTCAGGCGAAGATACGATTGTTGTCTGTCCTGAGTGTGAATATGGTGCGAACATCGAAGCAGCTGTGGCTAAACCTAAATCCTATGATGCAAGTACAGAGATAAAAGTTATCACCATGAAAGCACTCTATGATGAGGGTGAGACAAAAATAGTACACTTTGCACTTCCTGCTTCTATAGAGTTACAGGATGTCAAAGCGTGTAACGCCGTAAATGCAAATGACTTGGTAGAGTGTGAAGAATCAACAGAGATTCAAACTTTGGTTGTAGATGCTGCTTTAGAAGGAATTGAGAGCCTCAATGCAGATGAGAAAAGTTATGCAGACATCTCTGCAGTACAGGAGAATGACGCTTGTATCCACTGTGGTGGAGCATTGACCTACACCAAAGGGATAGAAGCAGGGCATATCTTTCAACTTGGCACACAGTATTCTGAACCATTAGGGTGTAATTTCTTAGATGAAAATGGTAAGTCTGTCCCTATGGTTATGGGAACGTATGGAATCGGTGTGAGTCGCTTACTTGCAGGTATCATCGAGCAAAATCATGATGATAAAGGGTGTATCTGGACAAAAGAGTCTGCACCTTTTGATGTGCAAGTGATTATTTCCAATATTAAAGATGCGGAGCAGGTAGCTCTGGGAGAGAAGCTTTATACTGAGCTTAAAGCCAAAGGTGTTGATGTATTACTTGATGACCGAAAAGAGCGTTTTGGTCCTAAGATCAAAGATTTTGAACTTTTAGGTGTACCTTATGCTGTGGTGATTGGTAAAAAGCTTGTAGATGGTTTGGTTGAAGTTGTTACAAGAAGAGGACTCGAAAAAGAAGAATTTTCTTCTGAAAATGTATTTGACAGCATACTTAAAAAGGTTTTATAGTGATTGTTTTACTGATTCCTTTTCTTTTTCTTGAACTCTATTTATCTCTGAAAGTAGGAGAGGAAATAGGGTTTTTAGGGTCAGTGATTTGGATCATGTTAAGCTTTTTTGTAGGCATGACACTTTTACAAAGATCATCTTATACAATGATGGGTAATATGAATGCCATGAGGCAAGGCAAACTTGATATGAAAAAG
>DRQB01000190.1 GCA_011330645.1 Campylobacterota bacterium
GCATTCATGAGGTCTACCATACGTACTACAGAGAGTGCAGCGATTTGTGCCACAATAGGGTCATAGATACCACAGGGGACATCACAGTGCGCTTTTACTTCGGAAATTTTAAACATTCTATATCCTTTTTATTATAGTATTACATAAAGTATAGTTATAAAGTATAAATGTATAGTTAATAGAACCCTCTGAATAACCTAGACATTCACAATGGGTTTTGCAAATGTAAGATTGTGCAAGAGATTTATAAGTCCTAGCCATAGCTAAGACGAAGTAAATATCTTGTGCAAGATTGCGTTTGCAAAATCCACCCAAAGGGCATCACTAGCTTTCGCCTATGCGTCGTTACTCTTTCTTGACTTAGTTACGGCTAGGACTGCAAAAGAGTGCCTAGCCTAGACCAAAAGCTAGAGATGTTGTGAACGCCTAGGTTATTCAGAGGGTTCTATAGGAATAATGTAGAGAGGAAGAAGATATATTCTTCCTTCTGTAGATGAGGGATGGAGAGGTTTTATTTAAAGAGGGCAGAGCCAACGCGTATAAGGTTTGAACCACATTTTATAGCAAGTTGGTAATCAGAGCTCATCCCCATTGAACAATAGGTAGCACCCTCTTTTTGTAGTTTTTCATAGAGGGCATGGGTGGTTTCAAAACTTTGTTGTATACGTTTTGTATCCTCTGTATGTGCCCCTATCGTCATCACGCCTTTGAGATGAATGTTTGGACAGCTTTCTTTGATAGTTTGATACATATCATACGCTTCTTCACTGGAAAAACCAGATTTACTCTCTTCCTTGGCGGCATTGATTTGTAAAAGACAATTCATGTGGCTCTCTTTTGCAGCCAATTTTTTATTGAGCTCTTCTGCAAGGCTTAGACTATCGAGCGACTGCATAAGTGTAGGGCGCAAGTCTATGAGATTATTGATTTTGTTTTTTTGGAGTGAGCCTATCATATGCCATTCTAAAGGTAACTCTTCCAGGGCTTCCATACGCTCTTTGAGTTGTTGTACCTGGTTCTCTCCAAAGGCACGTTGTCCCAGTTCATAAAGTGTAGCAATGTTTTCCATCTCTGTATATTTGGCTACGGTGACAAGTTTTACAATATGGTGTTCACTTACTGAGATACGCGCCTCTTCTATGTTCCAGATGACTTCATCCAAGTTTGCTCTTAAGTGTTCTTTTTCTAAAATTGCCATTAGTGTGCTCCCCATAATCTATTGATATCATTATACAATCCTAAGAGCATAAGTGCAAGCAGGAGTGCCCAACCTATCATAGTGATATATGTCATCGCTTTTTCACTGGCTTCTTTTCCTGTAATCATTTCATAAAGGTTAAACATAATGTGTCCACCATCAAGGGCAGGGATGGGTAAGAGATTCAGTACACCTAAGTTTACAGAAATGAGTGCTGTAAAAAAGAAGAGTGCCAATATCCCTGCAGAACTTGCCTGTGATGTCACGTCAACAATGGTAATGATGCCACCAAGCTTATCAGCTCCAACTACGCCAGTGATGAGCTTCTGGACAGATTCAACAATGAGCAGGGAGGCTTTTTTCGTCTCATCCCAAGCATAGGCAAGACCATCAACTAAACCAAAATGCACAGTGGTTTGTTTACCCAAAGGGCTAATACCTATGATACGTCTGGTTATCTTTTCGCCAAAAACATTTTGGTCATCTATTACTTTAGGCATTATCTCCAATGTGACCAGTTGTTGTTGTCGTTCAACGATAAGTGATACATTACCTTGGGTGTCATTGATAGCTTTGCCTATGTTTTCCCAATATTGAATGTTTTTACCATTGATTTGTACCAGTTTATCATCTTTAAGTAGTCCTGCTTGCATAGCAGGGGTATCTGCACCTACTTTACCTACATAGGGTAAGAGTTTTGGTACACCTAGGTTGGCTATGGCAAAGTAGAGAATAAATGCTAGTAAAAAGTTAGCAAAAGGACCAGCAAGAAGTATGATAATACGTTGCCAAGGCTTTTTAGCATTATAAGAGTCTGCATCAAAACTTTTTTTTGTAGGGTCAGTGTCATCCTGACCTTTCATCTTAACATACCCACCTAGAGGGATAGCAGAGATACTCCACTGGGTTTTTCCTATCATGCGAGAATAGAGTTTTTTACCAAACCCGATGCTAAATACATCTACCTGTACGCCAAAAAAACGTGCTGCAGTAAAATGTCCCAATTCATGAAAAAAGATAAGTACAGACAAAACGATAATTGCAACTAAAATACCCATAATAATCCTAATAATTTTATGAGATTATAGCAAAGAGTAGTAAATAGTTGATATAGATTAATAGGTTAATAGAATTTTTTGCTAAAATAAAGGATAATGATTAAGGAATAAACATATGAGTGATGAAAATAGAGTAGAAGAAGAAATAAGTGAAACGCATGATGAACTACAAGAAGAAGCACAAGAGTCTGTATCGGAAGTAGAAACAGAATCTAAAGCTTTAACCTCACAACCTGCAAAAATGAAAAAACACCATGAAGCAAAAAAACTTGTGGAAGAAGCAAAAAGTATTGTGGAAGCATCTGAGAGTGAGTTACAAGACTGTCGGCTTTTACTTGAAGACGATTTAAAAGAGTATGATACTGCAAAAATGGCACTCAAAAATGGAGGCTTTGATGCAGCCAAAGGTTTACTCTCAGAGCTTGGTCATGGGGCATTTTCAGAGGATGATGCAGATGAGGAAGCTATAGTTTTTGAAGCAAAAGATGATGTGAAACCTATTGTACTTAAAGATGTACGTTCAGGACGATTTACAGGAATCTTACTTTCACTTATTGCAGGTCTTGTTACCTTAGGTGGATTGGTCTATTGGGCTACAGAGAAACTAGGCATGACTTTAAATATCACTAAAGTACCCGCTAATGAAACTATACAAAACATCTTTGGCTGGTTTGGTACACAAATAGGACGTCCTAATGATGCAGTAAATGGTGGATTGGTTGTAGGAGCCGCTGTTTTAGCAGTGATGATACTTGTTTATCTTCTACGTGTTTGGTTGAAAGGTGGCTCAAATCTTCGTTTTGCAACAGAACAGATGAAAGAGACACAGAAGTACATTACCCATAAAAGTA
>DRQB01000191.1 GCA_011330645.1 Campylobacterota bacterium
ACTCTAAGAAGTTGTGTTTTACCTACCATAAGCTCTATCGTCATTTTGGCACGTTTAAAGACTGACTCTTGTCTATATTCTAAATTATGTTTTTTACATATCTCTTTAACGATAGGCTGCATTTTTTGATAATAGCTTAGTGGCATATTTGGGAAAAGGTGATGTTCTATCTGATAATTCAAAAAGCCATGAAGAAAATCTTTCCAGTCTGAACCTGTATTATAGTTCACAGAACCCATAATCTGGCGTAAGTAAAACTCACCTGTACTCTGGCTAGCCTCAGAGAACATAAAAATGTCTTCAGCCGAGTGATTGGGTACGATAACGGTAAAAGAGTGGATATTGGCTAAAATTTCGGCGAGTACTATGATAATCAAAGCATTGACAACAGCCTGTGTAGAAAAAGGCAAAAAGAGCAATGGAAAAACGATGAATTTAATAATAATATAGGGAAGATAATACTCCATCCATAGCTCTAAACCATTCTTTTGGCGTGGATCAAACTCAAAGTCTGAAAGTTCAAGTTTGTCTTGTTCTTTACGTTTTTTGTTTTCCAAGATACGCAATGTATTGGGCGCATAATAGACAAATTTCCACATAGCCGTAAATCCATACACGATGATATAACGTAGCCACATAGGAATGTTTGACTGTGTGAGCCATTGTAGGTTACGTTCTACATTATCTGGGTCATCTTCTTCCCCTAGGTGATAATGGTGCATGATGTTATGCTCATAGCTCCAAGCATCAGGTTTTATCCAGTCTAGCCAATCAATAAAACGTCTTGCACCTTTTGCATAGTATTTACGTGTATAACGCTCAGGGATGTTTGGTACTTTATCATAGCCACCATGAAGTATAGGATGTGTGACGTTTGCCCATCTAGAGACATTGCCTGTACTTATCAATACAGCAGCCACTATCCCGACAGTCCAAAACAATACAGAACCAACTTCAGTAAACAGTTCAATAATGGCTAAAAGTAAAATGAGTCCATAGCCCCCAAAGGTAGCAATACGTCCCCAACGTTCCATTTTAAGCAGATGTCGAAAATCCTCTTCATCCACAGGTTTCATCGTCTCTTTTATGGCATCAATATCTTTTTCTAATTGTTCTTTATCTACCTCTTCGTACCGTGCATACGCTGTACTTTCACGCGTATAAATATTTTCTACTTTGCTCATCTCTCCCCATCAACCCTAACTAATAATTATTATAATTATATAGAAACTTCATTAATCTCGGGTTATGGGTTATTTGCGCTATAATGTCACAAAATTTATTATAAAGAAATAACTATGTGCGACTTCAATTTACTTAGCGATGAAGAGAAACAACTTCATCATGAAACACTACTTAACTGTGCAAACAACTTCGGAGGAAAAAACTTCTTTTTACACCTCTTAGAAGCCATACGTGAAACAAAACCCCATCCTCTCACGGCAGGCAATATGTCTTTTGATATAGAACTAGGGAGTATCTCCTGGAATAAAGTCATTTTTAATGACAAACTCCAGCTCCTGCTTAAAGCACGTAAAAATGAGAGTAAACAAGATAACTTTCTTCCCGAAAAAAATGAGAAGAACTATAAAAAGATACTCAATGTGGTACGTACACTCAAACCTATCGTATTTCATGTGAAGCCTGCCAATCCTGAAGATGGTTCTGGATTTTTCTTTCAAGCTTTTGATGTGATAGATGAAAACAAAACAAAACTCAATCCACTCTTTGATGCATTCTTCTTCTGTTCTGTAGACACAGTCAAAAAGCTACTCAACTACGAACAAAAGGCGTAAGATGTCACAAGGGCAAAAACGTGCTGAGATTACGTATGGTATGAATGTAGGTATCGTACTCAAAGAGGATCAAAGTACAGGCTACATCACCTATGGAAAAGTACAAAAAATCCTCACCAACTCCCCTACCCATCCACATGGCATCAAAGTGCGTCTGAGTTCTGGTGAAGTGGGACGCGTTAAAGAGTTTGTAAAATAATGGATAATAGTAAATGACACTTTTTATCGATGGGGATGCATTTCCAAACCTTCTTAAACCCATAGTCTTACGAAGCATTGAGCGCTTGTCTCTGCCTACCAAAGTCATCGCCAATAAAAAAATAGTTATTGGGAAGTCAAAGCATATAGAGTACATCATCGTAGCCCAAGGTGCAGATGAAGCAGATCATCACATCGTAGAGCTCTGTGCTGAGGGTGATTTGGTGATTACTGCTGATATCCCATTGGCTGACCGTATCATCTCTAAGAATGCCCATGCCATAGACCATAGAGGGGAACTCTACTCTGTTGACAATATCAAACAATACCTAGCAATGCGAAATCTTATGGAGAGTATACGTGAGAGTGGAGAGATGACAGGTGGTCCAAAAGCATTTAGACAAAAAGATGCTCATGCCTTTGCCAATCAATTGAATGCTTTTTTAACAAAACATATAAAATAGCACTAATCTACATGTAGTGCGTGTTTTATTTTTTCCCATATGGTAGGTGTCTTTAAAATACCTTTTTTATATGCTTCATTGGTACTGGCATGTATCTCTACTGTCTTCAGGTGCTTTTCCAATGCCTCTCTTGCTTTTCTTAAATGTCTTGGCTTAAAATTTTCTATGTGCAATTTATTTGGCATCCAGTACCTTTTCTATCTCATGCATGGCATCATCATTTTTTAATCTAAATTTAATCTCAATACGTCGTGACGCCTCTTTATCTTCCACACCATCTTTGACTATAGCATCTAGATATGCCCGTCCTGAGGCTGTCATAAGAGGTTTAATATTATGTTTTTTACTAAAATCAAGCGTGAGTAGATATTCCATCACAGCGAGTGCCCTTTGTTGTGAAAGTTTTAAGTTATAAATATATCCACCATCACTGTCAGTATGTCCTTCAATAATAATTTTATCAAGATGTGGTTTGATTTCCTTATTGGTGACAAGTGTACCGATATACTCTTCAAATGCTTTTTTTAGTTCTACTTTTGCTTCATCTTTTAAAGTAGCCTGCCCTACATCAAAGAGAATATTAGATGCAAGTCTAAGAGACCCTGTTTTTTTATCAATATTAATCTTAGATCCCAGTGCCTTTTTAAGTGCTGCAACAACTTTTAGTTTGATACCTGTCAATGACTTTATTTTAGCCTTTTGTGCTTGTAACTTATGAAGCAAGTCATCGTATTTGGTTTTCTTTTCATCCATCGCACTTAACAACATAAGAAGTTTTTCTTCTTTTACGACAGCCTCATCTTTAGCGCCTTTAAGTTGATTGGAGAGTACAATCACTTTGCCTTCATACTCTTTTAATGATTTTTCTTCTTTGCGTAATGCTTTATCTTTCTTTTTTAGTGCCTTATTTTTGTCATCCAACAAAGATTGAACTAACACTATTTTACCCTTGAGTTTATCTTCTTTTGTTTTCTCTTCTAAAAGTAATTGATTCAATTTCTCAATTTCATCAAGTTTCAATTTAAGTAATTTATCATTTTTACTCATTCGCAATTGTGCTTTGGCTAAACGAGTATTCTGTTCTTGTATCTGCTTTTCCTGCTCTGTAAGTTTCGATATATCTTCATGGATACGCGTATTTTTCAAAGTAAGCAGTCTTTTTTGTTCAGCAGAGAGTGCTTCACTTTTTTCTAAAGATTGCCCTAATATATTAAGTCTTTTCTCCTTCTCTTCTAACGTATGAGAAAGCACACTTAGCTTATCTTTTTTATCATGTAACTCAGTTTTTAAGAGTGTAGATTTAGAAACAATCGCACCGATGAGTAAAATAAATACAAATAACAACCCTGCCATAAGATCCGCATAGGATATCCAGAAATTACTATCTGAATCACTTTTATCACGATTAAACATTATTGTGCTTTACTTTCTTTTTCTTGTTGTTTCAGTGTAGCCATACTTTTGAGTATCAGTTGATTTTGTTCAGAAACGATACGTGCAAATGTAGTCAATTTTTCAACTGATTTACCTAATTCTTCATCAATCTGATCAAAGGTATGCTCTACTGTAGTATCAAAACGTTCCATTGACTTTTGTAGATTTACCGCATTACTGTTAAAACCTTCAATATTTTCTTGCATCACAGCTAAGGTATTCACACCTTCTTTTTTACTTTGTAAGGTACTTAATGTCTCACGTAAATCTGCTGATACTTCCTGCATGTGTAAAGTAAGATTTGTAAAACTACTATTTGTATCATGGATTATTGTTGTAAAATTCTTTAAATATTGTTCATTCAACTCTTTAATGAAGTCCATATTGAATGTCTCTTTTAATGTCTCTACAATCATTTGGTCTTTGAGTTCACTTTGCGTATGTTCATGTTTGATGAGTTCTGATTTTTTCCATATACGAGAACCATAAAGTTTTTCTAAATCATAAATATTTTTTTCTACTTTTGTCATACCTCTTTTCTCAAAATATGTCCAAATAAGAGAAAGTAGGATTCCATAGATAGACGCATAAAAAGCTGTACCTATCCCTGAAAGTAACAATGAGATTTCATGATCTAAGCCTGAAGTGTCTTTTGCTGAGAAATCTGGCATAGAGAGTGCAATAGCCATAAAAGTACCTAAAATACCGAGCATAGGAAACACAGAGGGTGCCACACGTGCAAAATTGTCATTACGTATATCTTTATAATATTCAGAAATAAATTCATGTACATGTAATGTTGATTTTGTTTTACCCATGATAGTCAGTGCATTGGCACGCAATTCTGACTGTAACACACCTTCCATACTGGAAAAAGTACTTTTCATATGACAGACGGCATAATTGGCGTTATGTCGGACAAAAAATACAAATATGATAAAAATAAATGTCACAATGATTAAGGTATGCGTTTCTACTTTCAGTGGTAATAGATGAAAATATGCGAGTACCAAGCCCAATAAAAAAAGAAAAGGAATAAGCAGAATAATAAATGAATGAGAGATGCAAGAAGGTGTTTTTTGTTTGTCCAATTGTAACATGAGAATCCTATGATGTATAATTAAAGAAATTATACATCATTTATATAAACAAAATGTTAAGCGGTGCACTAATTACCTAATACAACCACTTCCCCAAAAGGTACATCCCACATTTCAGGCATAATCCAGAGTACATCATAATTTGGTTCTTCCTGAGGAAAAGTACCTTGTCCATCAGTAAAATAAAGTAGGAGTGTTGGATAGTCTATATACTGATCTATATACTCAAAGACAGGACGGAAGTCTGTACCTCCTCCTCCACTTACATCATAATCGAGCATTTCGCCTGGTAAAAATGTTTTATGTGACTGTATTTTTGCATCTGCGGTAATCAGGTCTATCTCATAGTTGGGATATTGTTGCATCATAGAACTCACTTCACCTAAAAATGTTCCTAAAAGTGCTTCATCGACTGAACCCGAAGTATCTACAGCCACAATAACACGTAGTAAATCAGAACTAAGACTTGGTAGGTAAATACCACGATAGAGGTATTTCATATTGGGTGGAGTAAAGCGATATGTTGTCTTAGCATGCGATGCAATGTACCCATATAAAAATTCTCTCCAATCTACTTTATGGGAAAAATACTCAGGTACAACAAGGTGCATGTCCTTTGGTAAATTACCCTGACGCTTAAGCTTTTGAAATATTTGCTCAAGATGCTCTTTCATCTCTTCACTAAGTGCTTCGACATTAGATGTTGAAGCCTGCTCTTCTTCTTTATCTTGTGCATCATTTTCTACTTCTGTCTGGGTAGCATTCATATCTGGGGTATGTTCTTTTTGCATATGTATATTATCTACACCTACATCATCAGAGTCTGTTATTTGCTCTGTCTCCTGTTCCATACTATGGTCAGAATTATCCATCATCTCTGCGCGTAAGAGATCATATATCTCCTCTGCATACATACCTTCAAACTTCTCTTCATAATAGGCATACTGAGGAAGTTGCATCCCATTTTTCACTAACATGGCATTGACTACATAGTCAGTAGCCGTCTGCCATAACCATTTGGTACGCTCATTGACACGGTCTTGATGTTGTAAAACGGCATGCATCGCACCATTTGCCATGACAAATTCTACTTCATCCACAGTGAGTCTATCGAGGTACTCAGAGTTATATCGCATCACACTACCATTGCTAGAGAAAGTCAAAATCTCATTATTTTCTTCTAGCTTTAATGAAGAAGCTACGGTACCAAAGTACGGATGTTCCAACATCAATCTGGCTTTTGCTTTATCTATTTTCTCTTCATAGGTCATGAGACTTCTTTATTTTGCTTATCATTACTAAGATATATCACAAAACCAGACACAATAAGCATGGTCCATTGCCATATAGGTATAAATAAAAATGAAAATTTATCCCCTAGTTTTCGCTCCATATATGTGGTATCCAATAAAAAGTACAAACCTACTGATATAATAAAAAGTGTCACTGTACCTGCAGTGATAAGAGAGGTCTGATGTTTTGCAATATAAATCAGATAAACGGACATAAGGTAAGGAGAAACAGCAAACCACATGAAACTTTTAGCTGTACTTGATGAAGCTTCCATAAAGGTAATCAATATAGCAATACAACCAAGCATATAAAATAATACTTTCATAACCATCCATTGACACCACTTAGAAACTATTGTGATACATCACATCTCTATCTTCATCTTTTACTTTTTCTTGAAATTTAGTAAAAAATACCTGATTACTTTTTTGTTCCTGTTTAATATAGATATATTTTTCTACCATATTAAAAATAACTTCTTGTATACTGTGTTCTGTACTCGTCAATTCTGCTTCTACACAATAGGTGACTGTACCTCCATGCATAGTAATATTTGACATGAGTATTTCAGCAAATTTTTTCCCACCTTCTTTGTCTGTTGACTGGCAAATAATCACATACACATTATTGATTTTATCTATTTCTATGAGTACATCCGTTTTACGTTTCCACTTTTGTAGTAAATGTTCCAACTTTAAATCATCTGTAGAAAGCATAATCATCGTAAAAGACAACTTCCCCCGATGCTCCATCAGATAATACAAAAACTCTACCGTTGTTCTGAGTTTATCCATCATCGTCTTTGCAAGTTTTACTTCATCTTCATGAAATGATATATCATTGTGTGTTCTTCTTTCATACTTAAACATAGAAACCCTTCATAAAATCATTAAACAAATAATCACGCTCCATCATTATAACGAACTTTTTCTATAGTGTGTTATCATCACATTTTTGCTATAATCCACCTATGCATAAATTTATACTTATTTTTTTACTTCTGACAACATATATATTTTCTAATATCAATGCCATAGTAAGCATTGCCCCTGAAAAAACTTTTCTACAGGCAATAGGCGGAGATAAAGTCAATATCACGGTGATGGTTCAAGCAGGAAATTCTCCACACACGTATGAACCTAAACCTTCCCAAATGCTTGCCGTGACAAAAGCGCAACTCTATTTCGCTATAGATGTTGAATTTGAACAGGTATGGTTACCAAAATTTACCAATCTGAATCCACATTTAGAAATAATAGATTTAGCTGCACATGTTAATAAGATACCTATGTTACAACATGATGAACATACACAAGAGCATAGAGCGCATAGTCACGAGGAACATCATGGTAAAGACCCTCATATTTGGACAAGCCCAGAGAATGTAAAAACAATCGCACAAAATATTTATGAGACTCTCATAAAATATGACAGTGCAAATACCAGCTATTATAAATCAAACCTAGATACATTTTTAGCGTTGATTAAACATACAGATACACAAATAAAAGAGATACTCTCTTCGCTAAAAGATAATCGTAAATTTATGGTATTTCATCCATCATGGGGGTATTTCGCCCATACCTATCATCTAGAACAAATCGCTGTGGAAGTGGAAGGTAAAGCCCCTAAACCCAAAGAACTTGTTGCACTGATAAAAGAAGCAAAAAAAGAAAAAGTCAAAGCCATTTTTACACAACCTGAGTTCTCTGATGCCTCAGCAAAAATCATTGCTTCCCAGCTACATATACCGGTGGTTAAAGTCAGCCCTTTGGCTGAGAACTGGTCTGATAACCTTCTATTTATCGCACACACTATCGCAGGAAAAAACTAATATGCCTGTAATAGATATAGAGAATCTCTCTTTTTCTTATGATAAACAATTGGTTCTTGAGAATATTAATTTAACCGTAGAAGAGAAAGATTTTCTTGCTATTATCGGACCAAATGGTGGGGGTAAATCTACCTTACTCAAACTCATTTTAGGTATCAATAACGCTAAAAAAGGCACGATCAAAGTACTTGGAAAGTTACCAAAGCAAAGCCTTACCCAGATAGGGTATGTACCACAAAACACTAATGTCAATACGGATTTTCCTATCAAAGTGATTGAAGTGGTAATGATGGGGCATGTAGATGGTAAACGCCCACTCTTTGGATATGGTAAAGATGAAATAGCCTGTGCCATGGGTGCTTTAAGCCAAGTAGGTATGGCAGACTTTGCCCAAACCAAAATAGGCTCCCTCTCAGGGGGGCAACGTCAGAGAGTCATGATTGCAAGAGCGCTTTGTGCACATCCTAAAATACTCATACTTGATGAACCTACTTCTAGCATAGATATCACAGGTCAACGAGAAATTTATGAACTCCTTAAAATGCTCAATGCACAGATTACCATCATCGTAGTAAGTCACGATATCTCTGTCATCTTGGAGTATGCCAATAAAGCAGCCCATGTTAACAGAACCCTCTCCTTTCATGATATTTCAGATAAACAATCTACTTTTCATACCCATGGCAATGACAATCACTTTTGTGAAATCGAGCTTTTACAGATGCTTGGCTCAGAGAGTTGCCATACCTGTGAAGAAGAAAAACCACAATGGAGGCTCAAACCATGATAGAAGCACTTCAGTTTGACTTCATGCAACATGCATTACTCGCAGGTCTTCTTGTGAGCTTTGCCGCGGGTATCATTGGTTCTCTTATTGTGGTAAATCGTATGGTATTTTTAGCTGGAGGCATAGCCCATACTTCTTATGGAGGTATCGGTCTTGCGGTCTATTTTGGATTACCTATCTTTCTTGGTGCTTCCCTCTTTGCCGTAGGTGCTGCCCTGCTCATTGCCACTTTAACACTTACAAAACGTCATCGTATGGACACTTTTATAGGGCTTATTTGGGCGGTAGGCATGGCGATAGGAGTGATATTTGTAGATCTCACACCTGGCTATAATGTAGACCTTATGAGCTACCTCTTTGGCTCTATACTTGCGGTAAGTACCAGTGACCTCTACTTTATGGCTATCTTGCTTGTCATTATCCTGTTAGTAGTAACCCTCAGATACCGTGATATTTTGGCAGTCTCCTATGACTCTGAATATGCTGGTCTTCGTGGTGTGAATGTACGCTTTTTTTATACACTCATACTCATACTCTCTGCACTCACCGTTGTCATTGCCATCAAAGTGGTAGGACTTATCTTGGTCATTGCAATGCTTACTATTCCAGTATATATTGCAGAGAAGCTTTCATCAAGTCTTTTTTCTATGATGTTTCTCTCTGGTGCTATTGCTACACTTTTTACCTTGATAGGACTTTGGTTTTCATATACCTATGATTTGACTTCAGGTGCCTCTATCATTATAGTATCTGCTGTTTCATTGGGTTTATTTTTACTTTTCACTCGAGGGAAGTAACATTAATGCGCTTCTCTAATTTGCATAGTCACGCAGACTGTATTTTAAAACCATATAGCCTAAAATAGCAGAAAAGACAGAACCTACCATAATCCCCAGTCTCTCATCAAACAGAAGATTCACTTCTGTTTTTTCAAAAGATAGCGATGAAATAAAAAGACTCATCGTAAAACCTATACCACCTAAAATAGACACACCATAGAGTATTTTCCAATTAATAAGAAGAGGAAGTTCTGCTATTTTTAGTTTGACGGCTACAAAACAAAAAAGAAAAATACCAAACTGTTTACCCAGAAAAAGTCCTAAAAAAATCCCCAAAGGAATCGGATGCGTAATGTAAGACATACTCACATTTTCCAAAGAGATACCACTATTGACAAAGGCAAAGAGAGGAAGAATAATAAAAGTAATAGATTGGTCTAAATCTGATTCAAGTTGTTTAAGTGGCGAGCGTTCCTCTTTTTTATTTGGTCGCAAAGGAATAAAAAAAGAGAGGATAATCCCAGCCAAAGTAGCATGCACTCCTGACTTTAAGATTGCTATCCATAAGATAATACCCACAAGTGCATAGGTAGTAATTTGCATGACTCCTTGTTTATTCATGATATACAATATGACAACCATCATAAACGAGACACCCAGTGCATATAAAGAGATATTTTCCGAATAGAAAAATGCAATGATAAGCACTGCACCTATATCATCAAATATAGCTAAACTCGTTAAAAATAGTTTTAAAGCCAAAGGCACACGCTTACCCAATAACATCAATATACCTAAAGCAAAAGCAATATCTGTGGCAGTAGGAATAGCCCATCCTGCCATTGCCGTTTTATCGTGATGGTTAAAAAAAACATAAATCAATGCAGGAAAAAGCATCCCTCCTACTGCACCAAAAAGGGGAAGCACAATCTTTTTAGACGAAGAGAGCTCCCCCTCAAGTATCTCTCTTTTGAGTTCTAACCCTACTGCAAGAAAGAACAGTGCCATCAAACCATCATTAATCCAAAGTAAAAGAGGCTTAGCAATTTCAAAGGTACCTACACTAATCTCTATGGGTAAATCTATCAAAGTTTTATAATAAACTGCCAAAGGCGAGTTGGCAATTATCATAGCCATAAAAGCAGCCAATATTAACAATATTCCACCAGCAGATTCACTCTGATAAAAACTTTTAAATGCTTTGGAAGGTATCAAATGCGGCTCCTTATTCTCTAGTGAAAAGTATTTCTTATGTCTATATATTGTAATCTAAACTTTTTAATTATGCAAGTGTTAAGCACATAGTCATCAACCTTATCTCAAATATTAACCTGATATAATTGGTACAAGGAGTATAACATGAAAATATATCTATTCTTACTACTCACTGTCTTTGCTCTGCAAGGCTGTTATTCAAGTGTTGGTGTGGGAGGGGGAATTCCTATAGGAAATTCTGGTGTCGTAGGCTCAACAGTCCAAGTAGGCTCTAATGGTCAAGTCTATGGGAATGTTGGTGTGGGGACTGCGATTAGACTCTAGTTTCCAAAGCTTTGATGGCTTTACTGTCAGATACTTGATGATGTATTTTACATTAAAAGTGAAACCTTACGCTAAGAAGATACCTCTCTTCTTTTTCATTGTTCAAATCTTTCACAAAACCACCTTCTAAAACCCAGTCTGCATGTATCCACTGTAATCCTAGCGTTAGTTGATGGGTAATAGTTGTTCCCTCAGACCAACGGCCATTAAGCTCTACCACGGAGTTTAACTCTTGGCTAATCCCCCAATCATCGCGGATAGAAGGGAAGAGTCTATACTGCCATGAGAGATCATAATTGCCTGAATCATGACGTGCATCAAAACCTTTTTTATAAAGTATATCTATATCTATTTCATTTCTATTTTTAAAGTAAGTATAGACAAAACCAGCTTGCCCAGCATAATCTCGCTCTGAAATTGTGGGAATGATGACTCCACCCAAAAGTGCCAAACGACTTGTGCCTTCAAAGCTATCTTTTTGTAGCAACATATATCTATAAAGCAAAGAAAAATCACCTTGTCTATTCCCCTCACTTGGTTGTAATCTGTAGGGCATA
>DRQB01000192.1 GCA_011330645.1 Campylobacterota bacterium
GTGAACCTTATATTGTACATCCTATACTTGTAGCTACAGTGACTGCAGCTTTTTCAAATGATGAAACCATGGTACAAGCAGCGCTACTTCACGATGTCGTTGAAGATACCTCTTTTACAATAGAAGATTTGGAGAGTACCTTTGGAGAAGATGTTGCCCATATGGTTGAGGGACTCACAAAAATTATAGAAATCCGTGATGAAGAGCTCATCTCTTCTGATTCAGATGAAAGACTCATTAACTCTGCCCTTACATTTCGTAAAATGCTCATCGCCTCTGTCAAAGATGTACGTGTATTAGTAATTAAACTGTGTGATAGACTGCATAATATGCTAACACTTGATGCGTTGAGTCAAGAAAAACAAAGACGTATTGCAGAAGAGACATTAGTAGTTTATGCACCTATTGCACACAGACTTGGTATAGCACGATTAAAAAATAGACTGGAAGACTTAAGTTTTTTATATATTTATCCTGAAGACTATCATCATATCGATGACTTTATCCAATCTAACGCACAAAATTTACAGTTTAAACTGAATGCTTTCATCCAAAATGTAAAAGAACTGATGCTAAAAGATGGTTTTGTAGAAGATGATTTTGAGGTATTTGGTAGAGTGAAACATTATTATTCTATCTATATGAAAATGCATAGAAAAGGTGTGAGTATAGAGGAAGTACTTGATTTACTTGCTGTACGTATTGTGGTGAAAAAACCCATCGAATGTTATGAAGTTTTAGGTTTAATGCACTTGCATTTTACCCCGCTTATCTCACGTTTTAAAGACTATATCGCAGTGCCTAAGGAAAATGGCTATAAGACAATTCATACAACACTTTTTAACGAAGAAGGTATCGTAGAAGCGCAAATCCGTACCGAAGAGATGCATAGGTTAGCAGAATATGGTGTTGCTGCACATTGGAAATATAAAGATGGTGGGGATGGTGTAAATCTTGAGTGGCTTGAAAGTTTGCATTACCAGAATGATTCGATAGAAGAGTTTTACGAACTTGCAAAAAGTGATTTGTTTTCCGAAGATATTACTGTGTTTTCTCCTAGAGGAGATTATTATACTTTGCCTAAAGGTTCCGTAGCATTGGATTTTGCTTATGCCATACACTCTGAGGTAGGGGCGAATGCTACGCAGGCACTTATCAATAAACGCAAGTCACCACTTTTGACGGTGTTGAAAAATGGAGATATCGTTAAAATACTCAAAGACAAAGAACCACATTTGCATTGTTCTTGGTTGGATGCGGTGAAAACATCGAAAGCACAAGATGGGATACGTTCTGCATGTAGAACAAGAATCAAAGAATCAGATACTTTAAGTGCCTATATAATATTGAGTACTTTATTTGGGCAGAAGAGTAGTGATATGAAGAGACTTGTGAAAGAGCTTGGATTAGAAGATAATATTTATAAATTGCCTATTCAACTTGATTATTATAAAGAAGTGATCCATAAAGTGGCAGAATATATGGGAACCAAAGAAGTTCGCTTTTGGGAGTTACTCAAGAAAGGGTATAAAAAGCCTAAACTTAGAGTCATTGAACACTTTCATTTTTTTACCAATAAGCCTTTAGATGGTGTAGAGTTTGATTATTGCTGTCATCCTAAAGTTGGTGACGAAATCGTTGCATTTTATAAGGACAGTAAGGCTATTATACATCATAAATTATGTAAGAAGGCATATGCAAAAATCTTATCGGATGAAGCGATGATTTTTGTAGGCTGGTCAGGTGAAAAACTTTCACGTTACAGACTGACAATAAGCCTACAAAACCAAAAAGGTATTCTCGCAGAGTTACTCGCTAGACTTTCTGATTTGAACTTAAATGTGATAAGTATAGAATTGGGGATTCACAGTTCCGAACAGGCTGAATACTGTCAGATAGATGTAGAAAGTCATGAAAGTAAAAAATCAAATCTTGCGGCAAAGATTTCACAAAAATTTAAACTGATAGAGATTATATCTTTAGATGATGCATATAATAAATAAACAGGGGACATGAAAATAATGATAGAACAAGCACTGGAAGAAATAGGTAGGGGAACAGCAGAAGTCATAGATATGGAGCGTATAGAAAAACTCGTTACAAAATATTATGATGATGGTACAACCTATACTGTGAAAGCTGGATTTGACCCAACGGGAGCAGATCTTCACTTAGGGCATACAGTACTTCTTCAAAAACTAAGAGCTTTTCAAAATCATGGGGGGCATGTACAGCTTCTTATCGGTGATTTTACTGCAACCATTGGCGACCCTACAGGAAAATCTGAGACGAGAAAAGTACTTGATAGAGAAACTATTATGGCAAATGCCCAAACCTATCAAGATCAGGTCTTTAATATCTTGGATGCAAATAAAACAGATGTTGTTTTTAATTCTAAATGGCTCAATGATTTGGGTGCAGCGGGGATGGTGGCACTTACGACTACGTTTAATGTTGCTCGTATGCTTGAACGTGATGATTTTGAAAAACGTTATAAAGCCAACCAAAGTATCTCTATTTCAGAATTTATCTATCCTTTACTCCAAGGGTATGATTCAGTAGAACTAAAATCTGATATCGAGATAGGGGGAACAGACCAAAAGTTTAACCTTCTGATGGGAAGACATTTGCAACGTGCATATAATGTAGGTAAAGAACAAGCTGTACTTATGATGCCTATTTTAGAAGGCTTGGATGGTGTCCAAAAGATGTCAAAATCCTTAAATAACTATATTGGAATTACGGAAGAGCCTAAAGATATTTATGGAAAAATCCTTTCTATTTCAGATGAGTTGATGTGGCGTTATTATGAACTTTTAAGCCAGATGTCTCTTAGCGATATTGCACAACTTAAAGTTGATGTAGCATCTCGTGCCGTTCATCCTAAAGTAGCGAAAGAAAACTTAGCGCTTGAGATAACTACAAGGTTTTATAATGAAGAGTTAGCTACACTAGCTAAAGAAGAGTTTAACTCTGTATTTAAAGCAAAAAAACTGCCGACAGAGATACCTGAGTTTGAAATGGATGAGGGTATTTGGATATGTCAAGCATTGCTTGATGCGGGACTTGAGCCATCAACTTCTCAAGGACGACGTGATATTAAACAAAATGCTGTGAGCATAGACCAAGAGAAAATAAGTGATGACAAACTTAATTTATCTGCAGGTGAGTATATTTTACAAGTAGGTAAAAAGAGGTTTGCAAAAGTGAAGGTAAAATAATGGAATTTAAGTCATTTAAAATTGGTAAATATACGATTGAAAAACCAATTATACAAGGTGGTATGGGTGTAGGTATCTCCTGGGATCAACTTGCCGGAAACGTGAGTAAAGAAGGAGGTCTTGGTGTCATATCTGCAGTAGGTACGGGTGTATATAAAAATAGAGCCTATGCAGAAAAAACCGTAGGAAAAGAAGAACGTCCTCTTGATGCTATCAACTTTTACTCTTATGAAGCTTTACAAAAAATATTTGATAATGCACGAGCAATCTGTGGTGATGCGCCACTTGCTGCCAATGTTCTTTATGCGCAAAGTGAATATAATCGTGTCGTTGAAGATGCTTGTAAAGCAGGAGCAAATATTATTATTACTGGTGCAGGATTACCTCTTACTATGCCTGAAGCCACAAAAGATTATCCAGATGTAGCACTTGTACCTATTGTCTCTACTGCAAAAGCACTTCGTATCTTATGTCGTCGTTGGAAAAAAACACATGACAGACTTCCTGATGCAGTGATTGTGGAAGGTCCGCTTTCTGGTGGACACCAAGGATTTAAGTATGATGAATGTTTTATGGAAGAAAATCAATTAGAAAATATACTTGGACCAGTGGTAGAAGAAGCAAAGAACTGGGGTTCCATGCCTATTATCGCTGCAGGTGGTGTATGGGATCATGATGATATTGTAAAAATGATGGAACTTGGAGCTGATGCAGTACAAATGGGAACACGTTTCATTGGAACGGTAGAGTGTGATGCTTCTCAAGTGATGAAAGATATCATCATTGAAGCGGAAGCAGATGATATTAAGTTGTTTAAGTCACCTGTAGGATATCCGGCACGTGGTGTGAAAACACAACTTCATGAAGATATAGAAAAAGGTACTGCACCTAAAGTAGCTTGTATCTCAAATTGTGTGGCACCCTGTAACCGTGGGGAAGAAGCGAAGATAGTAGGATATTGTATTGCAGATAGACTTTCTGATGCTTATGATGGTATCGCTGAGTCTGGACTTTTCTTTACTGGAGCCAATGGCTATCGTCTGCAAGAGATTATTACCGTCAAAGAACTGATGGACAAACTGATGAATGGGGAAGAGCGTTAGAGTGAAATCTTTTAAGATTTTATTTGTATTCTTTTTCACTACTATACTTCTCTTTTCTTCTGTCAATAGACTCCAAAAAGCAGAAATAGTAAAAGGTGAGTTACGTCTAAAATTTCTCAATCCCTGTGATAAGAAAAAGATTAAGCAGTTTACACTTACCAAACCATTTAGACGTGTATTTGATTTATATAATACGCAGTTAAAGTGTTCTACCAACAAGACAAAACACTTTTTGCGTATCGCACAGTACAAACCAAATATTGTTCGGATTGTAATTCCTTGTGAAAAACCCTATAGTTGTACCCCTTACAAACCTTTATTTTCGACGAAAGAGTATCATATCCCTCTTCCCAAAAAGAGTAGTATCCTTCCGGCAAAGCGCTATACAAAGCCTAAATTACATATTATTACAACAGAAAAGAAAAAGCATAAAAAAGCCTCTAAATTGATTGCTGCTACAAAATCTTCTACAGTTACTTCAGGGTATCATTCTCATAAACATGAACTTATCGTGATAGATGCAGGTCATGGTGGGCATGATACGGGTGCTATTGGAGGAGGAAAACGAGAGAAAGATTTGGTGCTTAGTATTGCCAAAAAGGTTGCTAAAGAGCTAAAGAAACGTGGGTATCCTATTTATTTAACACGAAATTCTAACCACTTCTTGAAGCTTTCTCAGCGTACACATATTGCAGATAAAAAAGGCTCAATTGCATTTATCTCCATTCATGCAAACTCTGTACCCAAAAAATACAGAAATAAGGCACATGGGGTTGAGACATTTTTTTTACAGAACACAAGAGATGCAAAATCTCAGCGTATCGCTGCACGTGAAAATGCAGCTGTTTTAAAAGGTGCGGGTTCAAGATTAAGTAAAAAAGTGATTATAGATTCTGTTTTAAATGGCCCAAAAATCATAGAATCCAATAAGCTTGCCATTGCGGTACAACGTCGCATTATTACCAACCTTCGTAGAAAATATAGAGGGGTAAGAGATGGCGGTGTGCGTCATGCCCCTTTTTATGTACTCGTAGGTGCAAGTCGCCCTTCTATTTTAGTTGAAGTGGGATATATTTCAAACCCTAAAGAGCGTGCAAGACTTTTCACTTCACGTTACCAATCATTGATTGCAAAAGGGATTGCAGAGGGTGTCTCTAATTACCTAAATAATAGAAAAAAAGAAATTGATTTATAGAGGATAAAAAATGCTAAAAATGATATATGCTTTAAGTGTGGCTTTGCTATTGTTTGGATGTGGTGGACCTAGTGTAGATAGATCTGACAGTCTGATTGTCATAGATGCAGGACATGGAGGACATGATTCTGGAGCTATTGGTGCTGGGCAGTATGAGAAAGATGTGGTACTTCAAATTGCTCAAAAAACAGCCAGAGCATTTAAAAATATGGGCTATAGAGTTTATCTCACACGGGATAATGATAGATTTATTAAACTCTCTGGACGTACAAAAATAGCAGATAGGAAAGATGCAAAAGTATTTATCTCCATTCATGCCAATGCCATAGCGGATAAAAATCGTTTTTCTCATGTGGAAGGGATAGAGACGTATTTCTTGCAAAAGACAAGAGATGCGAGATCTCAGCGTATAGCAGAGAAAGAAAATGCTGCTGTTTTACAGGGAGCCGATGGCTTAAGTAAACATGTGATTATTGACTCGGTACTCAATGGTCCTAAAATTATTGAATCAAACAAGTTGGCACTTGATGTGCAGCACAATATTATGAGGTCAGTACGGAAAAAATATGCTGATGTTAAAAATGGTGGGGCAAAACCAGCACCTTTTTATGTACTTGTAGGTGCAAGCCGCCCTTCTATCCTTATAGAAGTAGGATACATCACCAATCCAAAAGAGAGAGCAAGACTTTTTACTTCTGACTACCAAAAACGTATAGCCAGTGGGATTGTTGCAGGAGCTACAAGATATATTGACAATCGTAAAAAAGAGTTAGGGTTTTAAATATAGGGTGTTGTCTTCCGAGATATTGATAGTAGTACTTCATATTTAAAGGTGTTGTGAAGCACAACACCTTATAGACTATTTGTAGTTCTTAATTGCTTTTTCTAAGATTTCAGTAGCTGCTTTTTTGTCTTTAAATCCTGCTACTTTTACCCATTTGTTTGGTTCAAGCATTTTGTAGGTTTCAAAGAAGTTTTTAATGCGGTTAAGTGTATGCTCTGGTACATCCCCTAAGTCTTGGATCTTAGCATAGGTTGGGTCTATCTTCTCAGTTGGTACAGCGATAAGTTTTTCATCTCCACCTGATTCATCTTCAGTCATAAGAACACCAACAAGTCTACACTTAATATAAGAACCTGCTTGTAGTGCATAGTCACAGAGTACAAGGATATCTGCTGGATCACCATCATCTGAGAGTGTATTGGCTACAAATCCATAGTTTGCTGGGTAGTGCATCGCAGAATAAAGTACTCTATCTACCTCTACGGCACCTGAGTCTTTGTCGATTTCATATTTAATCATTGAGTTAAGTGGCACTTCAATGATTGCTTTTACTGCATCTGGGTTTTCACCATATCCGATTTTTGTAATATCCATAGGGGGCTCCATTGGGTTAAATTTTGCAGATTCTAACATAATATCTATAAATTATACATCAAATTTGGGTACTATGTACGATATAAATGTTTCTAAAGGATAAAAATGAAGAAGATACTTTTTGGATTGTTAGTGATGAGTGGAAGCATCTTTGCTATTGAGTTAGGAAAAGTGCCTCCTAAAGTAACGCTTAGTGGAGAATTGGGTGCAAAAGTGGATGGCGGTGCCTGGCATTCTAGTATGCTAAAAGGTAAAATATATACTCTCTTTTATGTTGACCCTGATAAAAAAGATTTGAATGACCCGTTAGCCAATGCGCTAAAAGCACGAAATTTTGATAGAAAAAAAGTCAATTCTGTTGCTGTTATCAATCTTGCTGCAACATGGATACCCAATGTGATATTAGAGTCTATGTTGAAAAAGAAACAAAAAAAGTTTTCTCATACGATTTATGTCAAAGATAAAAAGAAAGTATTGGTGCATAAATGGAAACTTGCAGATGACAATTCTGATATTTTGATTTTTGATAAAAGAGGAAAATTGATTTATAAAAAGTTTGGGAAGGTAACGGCTAAAGAGATACCTGCTGTCATCAAACTCATAGAGAAACATTTATAAGTTACAAGAGAGTTGATACTCTACCATTTTATGAAATGGAGTGAGAAATTTTTCTAGGTTTTGGGTATCTATGTCTTCTATGTGATGCTGGTTGAGAAGTTCAAGTACACATAAGGTGCTCTCTATGGTACTTAGACAGTACGCTTTTGGCTGCTCTTTAAATGTAAAAGAAGAGCGTTTCGTATGTGTGAAACTGACTTTAGGTAGCGCATCTATATTTGGGCTAGCATTTAACATCGCACGAGAACAAGGCCAAGTGGCATCTATAAGGAAAATAAGCATCTCTTTTCCTTCTTTTTCAAGGGAATGGGTATTAAGGTTGAGACTCTTTGTTGAAGGGTAGAGGACATAGCAGGTATGTGTCTTTATCATCTCATTGATTTTTTTATGTTCGGTAAAATCAATGCCTACATGCATTTCACAATTTTCTAAAGACAAATTGGTAAAGTGCCCTGTGCCATTTTTTGTTTTTCGAAACTCTTTTGGATGCATGAGTATGACGAAGCGTGTTTTTGTCTCTATAGGAGTAATATGACTGCACATACA
>DRQB01000193.1 GCA_011330645.1 Campylobacterota bacterium
AAAAGTGTCAAAAAAGAGATCAGTAGTATTCTAAGTAGATAGTGTTTATTTTCATTTAATTCATAGAGTATTTTATGATAGTCTAACATTTTGTATCCTTAACAATAGGTAGATACTTTATAACTAAATTATATCAAAAATGATACTTTAAATCAAATATATTAATTATATAGATATGGTTATATAATCACTTATATTTTTTTAGATATAGTGTATATATAACTATTTGAATGGGAAACTACTACAACGAAGAGAGAAGAGATATGTATATAATATATTAGTTTGGGATTGCTATGAACTGAGTATCAGATTGAAATAATCTCAATATACCCAGCAGGTTTAATATTTAAAAGTGGTTTTTCTATGGTCACTACATCGCCATCTAATTCTATATGGTTATAGCTATTGTCTAAATCTATCTGCATCTTTTTTACTTTTCCATAAAATGAACCAAATTGAGAGATGAAACTTGCTGGAGTAAAGATGAAAAACCTTCTTTTACTAAGTAGCATAAAGGGGGTCATGATGAGATGTACGGGAAGTAGGAAAAGTATGGCGAGTATATACTTTGCAATGCCTTTTTTGAGTATGCCAAAACGTAGTGTTTCAGAGAGGAAAACATGTTGTAAATCACCCATATTACCAGCTGAGAATAAAAATATTTCGTCATTGAGACTATAATACTGCTGTTTTTGACTTTTAAGTAGGGTATCATTGACTAATGCATCTAAGAGTATGTTGAGTTTAGGTACTTTATGAAGTTTCGCTATGACATTAAAAGAGCCAATGGGGTTGAGTATAAATTTGGCGTTATGTTGCATGGTGTGTAGGGTTTTAACGACACGTCTTATGGTACCGTCTCCACCATTGATAATGATGTAGCTAAAGTGCTGTATATCTTGTACTGTTGCTAAGTCTGACTCGTTGATATTTCTAATATCTAGTCTCTCATGTTCGATGGTTTTACCAATAGAAAGAATACGCATAACCCTCCTTTGGGATAGAGTTTAATTCTTAGCAAATTAAACCAATGTCTCTTAATCTAGGCTATAATTATAACCATGAAACTTGAAAATGAAGATGCACTTGATAATCTTATTATCTGTCCACAATGTTATACTTTACATGAAGAAGTCCCTATTAGGGATGGTACAAAAGCTTCATGTTCACATTGTGGGGGCATCCTTTACAGGTATGATTCCAAGCTTATAGAGCATGGATTGGCTTTGAGTATCACAGGGTTAATCTTTTTTGTAGTTGCAAACTTTTTTCCTCTGGTGAAAATTGAGATACTCGGACATGAACAATTTATTACGATACCTAAAACATTTATCTCCTTATTTGATAATGGTTTTTTTGTAGTAGGGTTACTGTGCTCTTTTCTGATTTTTATCTTTCCTTTGATGCTCTTTAGTATCAATATTCTCTTATTTACTTTGTTAAAATTAAAAAAAGGAAAAACGATTACAAGAGAACTCCTTGTCCTTATGTCCCATATAAAACCATGGAGTATGTCAGATATCTTTCTTATCAGCATACTTGTTGCGCTGGTCAAGCTTATCGGTTATGCACAAATACACATGGGCACAGCATTTTGGGCACTCATACTTTTTGTACTCATTGATTTGTATATTACAAAAATGATACATGTCTCTGAGGTTTGGATGTTACGCAGACGTATCTATACAAAAAATCATAAAACAGAGGATATTAATGATAGAGATTAATGAAGATGAACTCATACGCTGTCCCATCTGTGAAGCGGTCAATCTAGACAAAGGTAAAGAAAATATTTGTCGTCGTTGTGGTTCTGCTATTTATAAACATAAAAACTTCAGTACTGAAAAGTCTTGGGCATACCTCATTACTGCTATCATCGCTTATATCCCTGCCAATCTCTATCCTATGCTGATTACCAAGCAGTTTGGGGCAATGGAGGGGAGTACTATCCTTGGAGGTGTGGTTTTGTTATGGGAACATGGATCGTACCCAATTGCGGCGATTATTTTTGTGGCTTCCATACTTATCCCTGTGATGAAGTTTTTAGTCTTGATTTATTTGCTTATTAGTGTAAAATACCCTATAGGAAAAGACAAGAAAGTAAACAAACATAAATTATACTATATGACAGAAGCCGTAGGCCCTTGGTCTATGATAGATGTCTTTGTTGTAGCCATACTTGCAGCACTCATACATTTAGCCAATGTAGAAATAGTGGCAGGCACCGCTGCTACAGCATTTGCCACCTCAGTGTTTTTTACGCTGCTTGCAGCACATGCCTTTGATGAACGTCTTATAAAAGAAAATAAATAGTTTTAAGGAAAACAGATAATGTCTAAACAAATACCCAAAGTAGAAGAGTCCACCAAATTTAATTTTATCACTTCTATTTGGATAGTACCTTTTATTGCACTGATTATTGCTGGATGGTTAGCGTATCAGTATTTCTCTGAACTTGGACCAGAAATACGTATCATATTTCCTAAAAATGAAGGACTGCAAGCAGGACAGAGCCATATCAAATATAAAGATGTGCCTATTGGTGTAGTCAAAAAGATTGAACTACAAGAAGATGGTGAGGGTGTGACTATTATTGCTAGAATGGATAAAGATACCGAAGCTTACCTCAATGATGATACGAAGTTTTGGATAGTCAAACCTGAAGTAGGGGTGACAGGTGTCTCTGGACTTGAAACACTTATCTCTGGAACGTATATCAATATGTATACACAAAAAGGTGGTGCTTTTAAAGAGAAATTTCATGGTATGAGCCATGCCTATAGAAAAATAAATGATGGTGAGTACTTTCACTTAAGTGCACCTGTGGGCTACAATGTGCGTAAAGGAACACCACTTTATTTTAAAAATATCAAAGTAGGGCAAGTGGAATATATGAATATTTCTCTTGATGGTTCTTCCATTGACTTTATTGTCTTTGTTGAAAAGTTTTATGTGCCTTATGTTCACACAGATTCAAAATTTTGGGTAGCTAGTGCTTTAGATGTCGATATTTCTAATGGGAGACTTGATGTGAACATTGCTCCTTTTAGTTATATGTTACATGGGGGAATAAGTTTTTCATCTACTGGGGATGATGCAAACAATACTGTTGAAGATGCCTATGTGTTTCACCTGTATCAAAACAGAGGCGTAGCAGAAGGAAAACAGATAGGACAGGGTGGAAATTTTATTCGTACATTTGAAGTAGATACCTATGCTTCTATAGCCAAGTTGAAAGTGGACTCATCTGTCAGATATGAAGGGTATGATGTAGGAAGAGTGAAAGATATTAAGCTCTCTTTTGAACCTAAAACACATAAGATGATGGGTAAAGTTTACATCGACATAGATACCTCTTCTTTTGCAACAGAAGATGAAAACAGTAGTACTTGTGTGAAAAGATTTCTTACCGCAGTAAAAGAAGGACTCCATGCCAAAATCACACCTACAGACCCAGTAACAGGGATGTTATATGTGAAGTTGCTTTTTGAAGATGCCAATGAAACACAGCAGATTGTTTATGGTAAAAAATATCCTATCATTCCTGCTTCCAAATACAATGAAAGTGGCATCATGGATGGAGTGGAACATATTATTGCAACACTCAATCATTTGCCGTTGGAAAAGTTATTGACTTCATTACATAAGGTGGTGGTAGATACAGGTGTGGTTGTCAATGATACAGGAAAGGTGGTTAAAGGTGTTAATAAACCACTTGTAACGGTACTCACTGATTTGAAAACGACGATTAAGAACCTTAATAAAATGACCAATAAAAAATCTTTTGTTTCTATGCCAGATGAGGTCAACAAAACCCTAAAAGAGTTAACACGTACGCTAAAAACTACAAAAAAAGTGGTGAAAGGATATGATAATAACTCACTCATAACACATCAGATAGCAGAAACACTAAAGATTGTAACTAAGACATCTAAAGAGATGCAACAGTTCTTAAGAATGCTTAATCGTAAACCAAATTCACTCATCTTTGGAGATAAATAAATGTTAAGAAATAAAATACTTTTACCACTTGCTGCGACACTACTACTCTCTGGATGTTTATCAAGTAACTATTATGTCCTGTCTACAGCCTCAACACCTACACAGACTTACAATGATAGTCAAATGATTATCGGGGTAGAAAAAGTCACTGTGCCAGAGTATTTATTTAAACGCGAAATAGCTGTTGCAGAGTCATCGAGTAAGATACGTCTCCTCTCCAATGCTTCATGGGCAGAAGACCTAGATGCAGGACTTACGCAAAGACTTATCCGCTTTTTACAAAAAAAGTTTCATGCACCCAATGTGTATCAATACCCTTGGGGTGTAGACAAACAACCAACAAAAAAAGTAAAAGTACAAATCTCACGCTTCATTGCACAAGGAGATAAAGTCTATTTAGATGCAAATTGGGAAGTGGAAAATATGAGAACAGGGAGAAGCAAAGCTAGACTCTTTTCAACTACGGTAGGAACTTCTGCTGATGCGAGTGACATAGTCTCAGCAATGGACAGAGCCTTTGGAGAACTAGAAGAGAGAGTTGCAAGAGGGATTAGGTAAAGTTTAGTGTAAACTTTGCACCTTTTTCTGTATTGATTACACTGAGTTTTCCACCCATATTTCTCTCTATAATCATTTTGGACATATAGAGTCCTATCCCAGAGTTTCCTTCTTTTGTTGTAAAGTAAGGTTCATAAATACGTTCTAAAATTTCCTCATTAATACCTCCTGCATTATCTTCGATGACAGTCGTATTTTTATCTAGGGTGATGATGATTTTTGGGGAAATGCTTACTCTTTCTATAAGAGCATCTTTTGCATTGGAAATAATATTTAGTAGTACTTGCTTATATTCATTTTTATAGTTGTAGAGTGCCGTATCTTCTTTGATAATAAGTTCCACTTCTATATCATTATGTTTGAGTGTATTTTTAATGATTTCTAATGTCTCTTCTGTGGCTGATGAAAGCGTAAAATTTTCTTTTTCTTTGTTGGGTGCATAGAAGTTTTTAAAGTCATCGATGGTTTGAGACATGAATTCTAGCTGAAACTCTGCATCTTCAAGTTTTTTGTTTATATAGGTTTCATTCAGTACATGGTATTTTTGTGCCTCTTTAATATTCATAAAAATATAGCCTAAATGTGTCAAAGGTTGTCTCCATTGATGCGCGATATTGCCTATCATTTCCCCCATGGAAGCGAGTTTGCTTTGGTGGATGAGAAGTTCTTTTTGTTCCTCTTTTTCTTTGGCAACCATACGCATTTTATAAGAGAGTGCAAGGGAGAAGAGTATGGCTTCTAGGGTTGCTCCTATATATAAAGGATCAAGGGGAAGATAAGACCCACCTATATTAAATATATTTAAAAATACTGTCATACTGAGTATCGTCCAACCTGCAAGATAAAATCGTGCAGGTTTGTATCCTTGTCGTACTCGTCTATATCCACCATAGATAAAAAACAGCATCAACCATGGTAAAAGTTGATATTCTAAAATGATTGATTCATATATGAGACTTAGCCCCATATCTATCACAACAGCGACAATAACAATTTGCATTATTTTATGGAGTTTTGGAAGGTGGATTTTAAGTTCTAAAAAGCGATCGGTAAAAAGTGTAGCAAAGAGTGTAGTAAAAAGAGAGGTGATGTATTCATACTTGATGTTTCTACATAAAAATGAGTTTTCATCCCACATAAAAGTAGCAGAAAAATCATAAAGTATAAGTAACATAAAAAGTTGTAAGAGTGCATAATATAAAAATGATATATCTTTATTGTAGTAGTACATTGCAGCATTATAAATCCCTGCCATAAGGATAAGTCCTAAGAGAACACCTAAAAAGAGATACATGTGAGATGTTTGGACGAGGTTGTTATAGAAGGTTTGCGGGGTCAAAACATTGAGAAAAGTTAAAGGGATGCGGTAGTGTTTAGGTACAAGTTTAAAATAATAAACCTGAGAATCAAGACCTCGTGTATAGGTAAATTTCATATGTTTCAAACCATCAATGGTGAATTTTTCTAATTGTTGTCTAGGAAGTATTGTATATTCACTAAAGTCCGCATCAGCATAAGCGTATACAAAACGTCCAGAAGGGAAAGATGAACCTAAATCCACTCTGAGCCAATAGGTAGTATTGGTGTCTTGAAATAGTTCTGTTTTGGGCACAGGAATAAACTTTTTATCATAGTCTTTTATATTTGCTAGTGTGATAGCCATATCATTGCTTTTAAGCATTGAAAAGGTTACATTGATGTCTCTAAAAAAACTGTTTGTGTTGTTAGACTCATACACAATGCTTTTTCCATTTTCTTGATAAATACTTACCATAGCAAAGTCTTCTAACTCTTGGGCAGGTAGAAAAGAGAGAAAGATAGTAATAGTGCTCAGTATTAGTAAAATAATCTTCATAGTAAAACTATAGCCAAATAATATGAGGAGAAAATGAGAAAACTTGATTTACATTTCGTCTTCATATAATCTTGATAAAACTTTTTTATACTCCATTAGTAAATTAAAAATAGAAGGAGTAAAGAATGAACAAATTAACACAAATTACACTAGCAAGCATAGCTACTATGGCACTTATGGCTAATTTAAGTGCCAGTGACATCTACGAAACACACAATACAACACTACCCGAACTCAAAATGGCAGACAATAACTTAACCTTTAAGATGATAGAAGGTTACCAAGACTACAAGATAGTTGCCACTCATTTTAGAACAGATAAAAATGAGATACGCTACATACTCGCAAACCCTATTGGGTATAATGCTTTAAAAGAAAAAGCAAAAGTGATGCCAGAAGGGTCTAAAATAGTAAAGATAGGCTGGTCTGTGAAAAAGATGCCTACATTTGCTAATGCACTTGAAGCAGACGAAGTCCAAAGGGTTGAGTATATGGTAAAAGATTCTAAAAAGTTCAATGCCGATGGTGACAACTGGGGTTATGCACGTTTTGTTAAAAAAGAGGGTAACTATGTCGCTTGGGATAAAGGGAATAAAGGATGTATCTCATGTCACAGTGCTGTTAAAGAGACAGACTATCTGTTTACCAAACTACAAAGTACACACTAAGCAATGAAATATAAAATCCTTATCGTCGAAGATGAGCCTGACATTGTCAGGCTCATAGAAAATAGATTAGATAATGAGATATTTGATGTCACTGTGGCACTAGATGGTACAGAGGCATTACGTCATATAGAACGACATCATTATGATTTGGTTACGTTAGACATCATGCTTCCTCATGTCGATGGCTTAACCTTGTGCGAAAATGTACGTCAACGTCATAAAGATTCACTGATACTCATCATCTCTGCACTTGATACCATTGTGCAAAAAGAAAAAGCCTATACTCTAGGTGCAGATGATTACATCCCTAAACCTTTTTCCCCTAAACTTATAGCCATCAAGATAGAGTCTTTACTAAAAAGACGTATAGAAATGCTACATGCACCTCTACCATGTTATGCTAATATCCAGCATGATAGTGCCTTAAAGCAGTTTTATATCCATACACATCCTCTCATGTTAACCGTCAGTGAATATACTATTTTTAAAATACTCTTTGAAACCCCTAAAAAGGTCTTTTCAAAAGAGGAGCTGTCACAAATACTCTATAATGAAGACATCGGGAATATTGATAAAGAGGGTATAGGCACACATATTTACCAAATTCGCAAAAAAATAGCCATTCTAAGTAAGGATGATATGATTAAAACCATAAGAAATGTGGGGTACACACTCTATGAACGCTAAGATGTATCTGATAGTCTATTACTCCATCGCAGGGGTCATCATCTCTTTGTTTACAGCATTGATGACCTATTGGATTATTGATGTGCCTATTGGTCAGAAGATGATGTTTAAAATATTTTTGACCATTCTTGCAACACTACCTATTATTGGTCTATTGAGCTATAGTATAGGTCGATATTTGTCTGACAGGCTTGCCACTATTAGCCTCTTTCTCGATGACATTAGCGAAGACAAATTTTTAACAGACAAGCATGAAGAGAGTATCACTGATATTCATGCTATTCATGAGTCTATCCATGAGCTTTCTCATCGTCTAGAAAACTCTATCACTACACTCAAAAAGAATAATACACAACTGAATAACATGATACTCTCACTCTCTCATGATATTAAGACTCCTCTGAGCATCATAGAAGGCTACTTAGAGGAGTTGGAAGATGATATCGTCACCCCAGAGCAAAAACCAGCTGTCATCGCAACACTTAAAAAAGAAACAGCCTATATCAACGAACTGAGTTCTGAAGTCATACACTACTTGCAGTCACTTGAGAACAGATCAGAAAAAGAAACCATAGTGCTTAAAGATTTTTTACATGAAGAAGTGTGTCCTTTGGTACGTGCTAAAAAAGAGGTAGAGCTAAAATGTGAGATAGAAGAAGGGTTTGAAATAACCTTTGACCGTATAGCGCTTAAAAGTATTTTGGTAAAC
Organism: Campylobacterota bacterium; assembly: GCA_011330645.1. Classification (GTDB taxonomy): domain Bacteria; phylum Campylobacterota; class Campylobacteria; order Campylobacterales; family Sulfurovaceae; genus Sulfurovum. The sequence continues at coordinate 8,480 of DRQB01000193.1, forward strand.
CTCATGCATAATGCTACCAAACATACAGAACAAGGCAGTATCACAGTTAAATCTTTAAACAAGGGCATCATCGTAGAAGATACAGGTTCTGGCATAGAAAGTGAAGATGCCAGCATGATATTTGAGCCTTTTTACTGCGCTGATGAGAGTAAAAACAGAGAAAAAAGTGGTTTTGGTTTGGGTCTGTCTATTGCGAAGAATTTGGCTGAAAATAATGGGTATGACTTAGCATTAGACACAGAGTACACTTCTGGGGCTCGGTTTATATTGCAAAGGCTAGATAGATAGTATAAAATACATCTCGCTTCTCGTATTATCCTCATTTTTTTATATTAAAGTATGTACACTGTTAGCATAAAGGATTTACATGTCACAACTTATTATGTTGTTTTTATTTCCTATCGGTTTATACTTTTACTTTTTTGTAGAACGAAAAGAAAAGTTTAAATATCAAAAAGTCTTTGATGATTTTCAAATAAAAATTAAAGATAATATAGCACTAAATAATGAACAGAAGATGCAACAGTATGAAGAGATGTTACGTCATAATGGGTATAACATTACATCATCAACGCGTACCCGTATTCAAGGAGAAAAACGTATTTTTTATGCAAGTCTATTGGCTATGGGGTTAGGTCTTTATTTTGTGGGTGCATTGGTCTATTTGGCATACTATTTTTGGATTCAAAAACCGCATGTGGTGGTGTATGAAATCTAAGATAGAACAGATACAATAACTTAACTCAATTTTAGGCAAAACATGAACTGGCTCGCGCACGTATTTCTCTCTGAAAATCATATAGAACATCAACTGGGTAATCTACTGACAGACCCACTCAAAGGTAAAGCATGGGAGGGGGCTAGTACGCGTATTCATGCGGGTATTAAGATGCATATGCGTATAGACTCTTTTACTGATGCACATCCTTTGGTCTCCCAAAGTAAAGCCATACTTACGCCTAGAGGACACCTAAAAGGTGTGGTGCTGGATATTTTGTATGACCATTTTTTGAGTCTTCACTGGGAGAGGTTTTGTACCATAGAACGAGAACATTTTTTAGATGATTTTCGTTTTCATGCACTTGAAACCATAGATGGCTATCCACAAAAGGCAAAGAGTGTCATAGCCCGTGTGGTAGGCAACAGACAGTTACAGAGTTATGAACATATGGATGGGGTGGTTGATGCCTTTAGACGCATAGACAACAGACTCTCAGACAGAGCCAGAAGCAAAGACAACTGTGAACGCTACATTCCTCTCATCGCAGAGCACAGAAAAGAACTCGAAGAAATGTTCTTGAGCTTTTTCCCAGAGCTCATGCAAGCAGTGAAGGAGACATGTCATCGTGATGATGTAGTACACTGGAAAGTATAAAACTCTCTCATTATTTCCACATTTTTTTTGCTTATTATTTTATTATTAGACATAAAAGGAAGCATATGAAAGAGTGGAAAGAATTATCACGATTACAGAAAATATTGCTAGGATTCCTTATCATTGGTATTGTTCTGCTTATTCCTGAAGCATCATTCTTGGTAGATGTGGGTGGGGTGGATTTAATCTTGTTTTTTCTATTGATGTATAGTCAAAATATCAAGATGTGGTTTGAGAACACTATAAATGTATTTAGTTATCCTTCTATGGATAATAAAACGTTTGTTGTGCGTACTACGGCTACGAGTCTGTTTTTTTGGTTGAGTGGGTCGCTGCTCTTTTCGTATGGGGTATTTTTGGTTTTGATGTTTGTAAAGGGGAATTGCGTTTATTGTTAGAATTGGCATAATAATTAAATTAAAGAGGCTATAAAGCTCCTCATTTTTTTCTCATTTTATTTTGAGATACTGTCAGTATCAAATATAAAGGAGAGAAAATGAAAAAAACTACTATAACAATGGCATTAGGATTTACACTGCTTGGTCTTAGTGCATGTACGACTCAACCAAAGATACTTAACGATACATCCAAGATACCTGTTGTCTTACAGGGTAAAGCGAAGGTCACACAAAATAGTGAGGTTATTACACTCATGCCTGCTGGAACTATTATACCATTTAACCTAAAGGTGGGTGGAGATGTGTTTATGCAAAATGTACAGAAAACTTTTACAGTTAAATTGAGGAGAGATACCTATATGTATGGTGCCATTGGAAAGAATATTGATGCATCTAATTCATGGGTAAGCTTTGACAAAAAGCATTGGAAAACCTTGCAAGATGCTTATAATGGTACGTTGTTATTAGGTGTCAATGTTACAGATAAAGATACTTCTATTAATTTGGCTTTTGAGGCAAATAGTAAAAACTAAGAAAAGAGGAAATAGTGAAAAAATCAATAATTTTTAGTTTGGTGGCAATACCACTGCTACTAAGTGCAGAAAATGTCACACTAGACACCATAGAAGTCAATGCCCAAGAAGAGCAAAATAAACAGACATCAAGCACAACAGGTTTTGCAGGGGATAAGGTTTTTCAAAAAGAAGGCTATATGAGAGCTGCACCTATGCAGAAACAGATGAGTGGAAGACGTGCTATGGAAGTGGCTGGTTCTAATGGTGACCCTCTAAAGGCACTTCAAGCCTTTTCAGGAATTGCCAGTACTAATAATGATATGGGGTCAGAAATTTATATTCATGGTTCTAAGCCACGTGAGACAGAGTTCAATATCAATCATTTGCCTGTAGGTTATATTTTTCACTTGGGTGGATTGCACTCAGTCATTGCACC
>DRQB01000194.1 GCA_011330645.1 Campylobacterota bacterium
CGCAATGCTCTTACCTGTCAAAATAGCATGAATAGCTTTATACATCGTTGGCTGTCTTATGGCAGTATAAATCATCGTATTGGCAACAAGATTTGGCAGAAGCACTTCATCTGCACCTGCATATTTAAATTTATCTATAGTCTCAGGGTCATTCACACGCGCAATCACCTTGATACTTTTGGAAATACTTTTGGCATTGAGTGTAATATAGATATTTTCCACATCACTTGAAGTCAAACATAAGATAGTTACATCACAATACTCAGCATCAAATCTACTGAGTGTTTTATGGCTACTTGCATCTTCATGTATGGCAATATAGCCATCTTTTTTTGCTGCTTCTACCCGTGTAGGGTCAGTGTCCATAATCACATAATGTTCCAAGGGTTGTCTTTGTTGACGAAAAAACATTTTTGTCATCTGTCCATATCCACAAATAAGCATAAAAGATTTACTTTTATTCATTTGTTCTATAATGCGATATTCTTTCAGTTCATTGAGTCTTTCTGAAAAAGCAGAGACAATCACAGAAGTCACAAATGAAATCATCGCAATACCACTGACAATAATCAGAATAGAAATTGCCCTACCCACATCAGTAACAGGAGAAATATCTCCATATCCCACAGTAGAGATAGTGACTATCGCCCAATAAATACCATCAAATAGCGTATGGATATTACTGTTTTTATCTGCTTCGAGTATATAAATAGCAATCCCTGAAGTAAGTACGATAAACAAAAGTAAAAAAAGCAGCGTAAGAAGTTCAAACTTTTTATTGACAAGGACATCGACAAATTGCTTGATACTCTTGGTGTAACGTAAAAGTTTAAAGACTCTAAATAAAATAAAAACCCGCAATATCCTCAATGGTCTATAGGCAGGTAAGATGGCTAATAAATCAACAATTGCAGAAGGGGTTACCATATATTTTAGTTTTGCCACTAAACCTTTTTTAAGTACTGTGTATAGACTAAACTCTCGACCTAAAAATTTGGCATCATTATACTCTTTTATCATCATTTCAGAAAGATCATTATGCACCCATAAACGTAGCAGGTACTCTACTGCGAAGATAAATGAAACCACATAAATATCATAATTATCCAACCATGCAGGCACGGGATTTTTGACTTCATAAATAAGAATAAGCACAGAAGAGATAACCAAAAAGATTATGGTTAAATCAAAATAACGTTTATAGGGATTATTGGTATCAAAAAGTAGTGTTTTGGCAAATGCTTTGACTGCTTTGTATTGAGCAGAACGGTGAAGAAAGAGTGCGAATGATAACAACAACTCCTTCATCTATGCGCTCCTCATTGGACTATGAAAGTCTCTGTTTTAGTAACTCATTTACTTTACCAGGGTTTGCAGTTCCCTTGGATGCTTTCATTGTCTGTCCTACAAAAAATCCAAAGAGTTTGTCTTTCCCAGATTTGTACTGTTCAACTTTATCTTGGTTGTTCTCAAGTATCTCATCGATAATGGCTAAAATAGCTCCATCATCACTTACTTGAGCCAGTCCAAGCTCTTCAATAAGTGCATCAACATCACGGTTCTCATTCTCCATCATGTGGTCAAGTATCTCTTTCCCACCTTTTCCTGAGATAGTATCATCGGATATTTTAGCTACCAAAGTACCTAATGCCTTAGCATCTATGGGAGAGTTCTCTATGCTGTAACCTGCTTTATTTAAACGTCCAAGTAGCTCAGAGGTAAACCAAGTAACCGCAGTCTTTGGTACAGCGCCTTGCTCTAGCATCTCTTCAAAATAGTATGCCATTTCTTTGTCCGAAGTAATCACCAAGGCATCATACATCTTGATACCGAGTTCTTCAGTGTAACGTTTTACTTTTACATCAGGAAGCTCTGGCATGATTTTTGCCTCGTCTATCATCTCTTGTGTCACAACCAATGGACGTAAATCAGGGTCTGGGAAATAACGGTAATCTGCTGCTTCCTCTTTGCCTCTCATAGAACGTGTCTCACCTGCATCCACATCCCATAGACGTGTCTCCTGATAGACTTCCTCATCATAAACACCATCTTCATATGCTTCTGTCTGACGTTGCACTTCATAGGCAATGGCAGCAGCTACAAATTTAAAAGAGTTGATATTTTTAATCTCCACTCTTGTACCGAATGCCTCTTGTCCTTTAGGACGTATAGAGACATTGACATCACATCTAAACGACCCTTCTTGCATGTTCGCATCAGAAATGTCCAAATAACGCACAGTAGAGTGCAGTTTTTTCAAATAAGCCACAGCTTCATCTGAGCTTCTCATGTCTGGGTCTGAGACTATTTCAAGTAAAGGTGTACCTGCACGGTTCAAGTCCACTTTTGAGTGATCACCCTCATGCATATTTTTCCCTGCATCTGCCTCAAGGTGTGCCTGTGTCATCCCAATCGTTTTTTTACTACCATCAGGAAGGTCAATAATCACTTCACCTTTTTGTACGATTGCCTTAGTGAGTTGGGTAATCTGATATGCCGATGGACTGTCTGGATAAAAATATGATTTTCTATCGAAATGCGAAGTGTGGTTTACATTTGCATTGATAGCATAACCAAGTCTCATTGCTTTGATAGCCGCTTCTCTATTGACCACAGGTAAGGCACCTGGTAATGCTAAACAAGTAGGACAAGTATTGCTGTTTTGATGCTCTGCAAAAGAGGTAGGGCAAGCACAAAAAAGTTTTGTTTTTGTGTTGAGTTGTACGTGAACTTCAAGACCGATGACGGTTTCAAACATAAGTAATATCCTCGTTAAATAATTGAAGATATTATAGCGTTTTGGTTATTTAAGGTAGGTTATGGGGTTTATCTTTTTGGGCAACTAACTGTTGAAGTAATGCGGTTTGCTTTTTAAGTTCTAAATGTTTCTCTTTTATCGTAATCACCACTTCAAGTAAAAGTACAGCAACCATTCCAGGTATTGCACCTACAAATGCTGATATCAGTGCAAATAAAAATGAATCATGATAAAAAGAGAGGAAAGAGGTCACTGCCCCAATAATAACGGATGCCCAAGCGACACCCAAAAGAAAGTTTACTACGAAACTAAGAGATTTATCTTCTAGTCTCATAGGGATTATTATACAGCACCCATTGTATCGACAACTGGGTTTGGTGCTTTTTCATGTTCTTCATCTACTGCAACTGCACCTGCAAGGTAAACATAAATAAGAATCATAAATACAAACGTCTGAAGCAATGCTGAGAATGAAAGTAAAAGATATGCAGGAAGTGGTGCTACAAAAGGTACTAACATGAGAAGTACCCATAAGAACAAGTCATCCCCTTTGATGTTACCAAAAAGTCTGAATGAAAGTGAGATGATTCTTGAAATGTGAGATACGATTTCAATAGGGAACATAAGTGGAGCAAGTAATTTTACAGGACCAGCAAAGTGTGCAAAATAGTGTACAACACCTTTTTCTCTGATACCTTCATAGTTGTAGTAAAAAAATACCATAAGTGCCAAAGGTAAAGTCACGTTGATGTTTGAAGTTGGAGATTCAAATCCTGGGATAATACCAATCACGTTTGATACAAAAATGAAAAGTCCAACCGCTGCTACAAGTGGTAGATACTTGCGTGCAAGCTCTTCACCTATAACATCTTTACCCATAGCAATCACACCACCAAGGTATGCTTCCATGACATTCTGAGTACCATTTGGTACAGCTCTAAGGCTTTTTGTAGCCATTTTAGCGATAAGTATTACTATCGCAGATACCAATAGTAAATGCGCAATCAATACCACAGAGTGGTTGTGCTCTCCAAAAATACCGCCAAGGTAAGTAAATACACCTTCCATAAAACATCCTCTTATATAAATATTGTGGGGATTATAGCTTTTTTGTACTTAATTTTGACTAAGAATTATTGTAATTTTTCCTGTCCCAGTCTGTAGAGTGCGAAATCATACTTTATGGGGTCAGAATTATCGAATTTACGAAGTCTTTGTGTCACTTCAATGGCTGCTTTCATGTCATAGGTTTTTCGTTTAAGTAGTCCTAAGCGTTGTGATACTTTAAATGTATGGGTATCTAGTGGCATAAGTAAATCTTTTTTATCTATCTTCGTCCAAAGCCCCATATCTAAGGCATCATTACGTACCATCCAACGCAGATACATCATGTAACGTTTATAGGTTCCTGCCGCACTTACTTTTTTAGGTACTGAGCCTACAAGAAAATCATATCCCCTACTTTTGTGGGGATATACCTTTTTTAAAGTCTCTATAAACTCCCACAATCCCTCTAAAATATTTTCTTCTTTTTTGTAGCCTTTATAAAAAATATCTTCAATGCTATCTATTTCTTTAAGTCTTTTAAGTGCAATAAATATAGCTGAAACATCATCAGAATTTTGAAAACGATAATAATGTGTGGAAAGTGTTTGTTTAATATTCTTTTCATTAGCCTCAAGTAAAGAAAAATCCAAACTTTGTAAAAACTTTACAATAAGCCTTGCATTTCCATAAGCAAACAATGCACATATCAGTGCAACAGATTCATCTTTGTATTGTGAAGCAATAAGCAGTGGGTCTGGCTTATCTAATGAAATTTCAGAGCTTTTATTTCTATAAATAACTTCTTCATCTAAGAGTATTTTTACTTTTTTAAGTGTCATCAAAAGGTAAAATGTTCACCCAAATAGTACTTACGTACATTTTCATCATTGGCTATCTCATGACTTGTTCCAGTGGCCAACATATGCCCTGAACGCATGACATAGGCTCTGTCACAAATACCAAGTGTCTCACGTACATTGTGGTCAGTGATGAGTATGCCCATATCTAGTTCTACAAGTTGTTTTATGATATTTTGTATGTCTATCACAGCGATAGGATCAACTCCAGCAAAAGGTTCATCCAGTAAAAGAAATTTAGGTTCTCCTACCAATGCACGTGCTATTTCAACCCTTCTTCTCTCTCCCCCACTCAGACGAATACCCAAACGTGCACGAATAGGTTCAATATTGAAGATTTCAAGGAGTTTTTCTATACGAGGCTGCACAGTTTCTTTTGCTAGTTTAAGTGCTTCCGCTGCGATGAGTAGGTTTTCTTCTACTGTCAAATCTTTAAAGATGCTGGACTCTTGTGGTAAATACCCTATCCCCATTTGTGCACGTGCACTTAATGGTAATTTTGTCACATCCTTACCGTCTAAAAAGACTTCTCCTTCAGTCGCATCTGTCAGTCCACAGACCATGTAAAAAGAGGTGGTTTTTCCTGCACCATTAGGACCTAAAAGTCCCACAATCTCTTTAGAATTCACCTTTAAAGAGATATCATGCACTATTTGTGTTTTTTTAATGGTCTTTGCAAGGTTTTTAGCTTCAAGTGTATGCATTATGCGTCTATCCTATACGTTCTACTATTTTGGTTTGATTCTATCTCTACAGTGACAACATTATAGCCAACACCCTCTAAAAAGGATTTAAGCGCATCACTTCCCCATTCAACCATGTGCCAACCCTCTTTTTCAAACTCTTCAAAAAGTCCCATCTGCATAAACTCCTCATGCTCCAGTCTATACAAATCATAATGATAAAGGTTCTTTCCTTCTTTACTTTCATAGCACTGCTGGAGAGAGAAAGTAGGAGAAGTGACTTCTCCTACGATACCTTTTTCTTTTGCGATAGCCTGTGTAAGTGTCGTTTTCCCTGCTGCTAGATCTCCACGAAGAAATACAATAGCATTTGCAGGTAAAGTATTTTCTAAGTACGCTACAACTTTAGGTAATTCATCTAATGAAGCAATAATTTCCATACAATCTATGCCAATTTTTGACTGATATCAGCCATAATATTTAGATGTTCTCTGGCTTTGCCACTATCGAGTTGTGCTTCTACCATAGAAATAGCTTCTTCCAAATCACGGACATTTCCATCTACAAACAATGCAAAAGCCGCATTGAGTACTACGATATCTCTTTTGGCTCCACGCTCTTCTCCTGTGTAGATATCTCTGGTAATTTGTGCATTAAAGGCAGCATCTCCACCAAGTATCGCAACTTTAGGAGCTAGTTTAAATCCAAAGGCTTCAGGGTTTATTTCGCCCTCAGAAATGCGATTGTCTTCCACATAGGCAAAAGAGGTATTACAGGCAAGTCCTATCTCATCCATACCATCTTGACTACTCACCACATAAGCTCTCTTGCATCCAAGTTCCAAAAGCGCTTCTGCCATACGTTTAATATAAGAAGGATCAAAGACACCAAGTAGGTATTTTTGTGCACCTGCAGGGTTTGTCAAAGGTCCCAATATGTTAAAGATTGTTCTATGGTCTATCGATTTACGTATAGGCATAATATGTTTCATCGCAGGGTGATGATCAGTAGCTGGGAAAAAACAAAATCCTGTCTCTTCAAGCATCTTAATCTTGTTTTCAATGCTTAAATCCAAGTTGATTCCCAATGCTTCTAGTACATCGGTTGAACCAGAGTTAGAGGTGATGCTTCTGTTTCCATGTTTTGCTACCACACGTCCCATGGATGCAAGTAGTAATGATACTGTAGTAGAGATGTTAAAACTACCACTCTTATCTCCACCCGTTCCCACAATGTCTATAGCTTTTGCACGAAGTTCATCTGATAGATTAAGTTTAATAGAGTGTTCACGCATCACAGATGCCGCTGTGGCAATATCTGCACCTGTTTCACCTTTCTCATAAAGGTCTATAAGAAATTGACGTGCCTCATTTTGGGGCATTTCATTATTAAACAGTTTTTCAAATTGGGTTTTCATATCCATTTAAAGCTCCTTTACGAACTCTTCTTTTTGAGATTTTGGTATAGTCTTGGTCTTAGGAATCTGAAGCACCTCATAATGCTTCGCACCCTTAAGATACTCTATGGTTATCTTATCACCAATCTTCACATCTTTAGAAGCTTTGGCTTTCATACCATTTATTAACACTACACCAGACTTAAGCATATCTGTAGCAATGGTACGACGTTTTACTACATTGACTGCACTTAACCATTTATCTACACGCATACATAATCCTTTATTTCCCTTCGACAAGCTCAGGGAACTTATTTGAAACTCGGTTGCTGAGCCTGTCGAAGCATTACTGCTTAAACATTTCTTCAGCCAGCTTCGCTTCTATGACACCCTTCATAGTAAGCCCACCATCTTCAGAAATATACTGCTCAACTTTGAGGCTTTTAAAGACAGACTTACACTCTTTCATATCAAACATACCTGTTTCAACAAGCATCTTTTGTATGTCCGAGAGTGTCTCTTCTGGCTCTTTTTTCATAAGTGCCAAAAGGCAGACACGTTCTACTACATTTTCTTCATTCATGACTTAGTGTAAATCCACGTTTAATTTTACTTCTCTTGTACTTCTTCTTACAACTATCTCACCAGTAGTAGAGTTTTGTCTAAAGTGAAGTCCATTGAGTCCTTGGAACTCATCTGCACGAAATGTTGTTTTATCGTCTAATTGTGCATCTGGGTTTGCTTCTTTGATTTTAGCCAACTCTTCAGGAGCTACTTTTACTTTAGTCCCTGCAAAAATAGCCACACCACCATCGATGATACACGCATCACCTAGTGGGATACCACACGTAGAGTTTGCACCAAGTAGTGTATTTTCACCAATGCTGATAGGGTTACCGTCTGTACCAGAAAGTACACCTAAGATAGATGCTCCTCCACCAACGTCAGAACCACTTCCTACGATAGCCGAAGACGAAATACGTCCTTCTACCATTACAGGACCAAGTGTTCCAGCGTTAAAGTTGATGTATGATGCACCTGGCATAACTGTTGTTCCAGCTGCAAGTTGTGCACCCATTCTTACTTTAGATGCCTCAAGGATTCTTGTATTATCTGCAGGAATCACATGCTGTAAGAATCTTGGGAACTTATCTACAGAGTCTACTGTTGGGTAAGTACCATTTAGTTTCATTTCGATTTCATTGTCTCTAAGGTAGTCTAATTCATAAGGAGTGTTCCCAACCCATGCCACGTTAGAAAGAATTCCAAATGCACCATTAAGGTTTACTTTTCTAAGCTCTGCCTTACTTTGAGAAAGTGCATAGAGTTTAAGATATACTGCTTCTACTGACTCAGGGTTTGCATCTTCATAAAGAAAAACAATTCTAAAGTTCTTACCAATGTCTTCCATGTTTGCAAGTGTTTTGATGACTTGAACATTTTTATGTGCATCACCTGTTGCTTCTGCCAAATATGGTGCAAATGCTGCCATAGCATTGTTTACAAAGTTTTCATTGATAGTCGC
>DRQB01000195.1 GCA_011330645.1 Campylobacterota bacterium
AATATTTTCTAATATGTATTTATAAAGGGCTGTGAAGCCCCAAATGAAGGGGATTTATGTCAAGTAGTTTAGATAAACTTAGAGCACTAACAAGTCGCTTGGAAGATAAATTGGAACAAAAAGAAAAACTTCCAAGTGATGTTTCCTCTGTACCTTCAGAAAAAGAAAGTAAAGTAGAAAATACACCCAAAAAACAAATTGACACTCAAGAAAAAAAGAAGAATGAAAGTAGTAATGATAGCGTAAGAGCAGAAAACATATTACGTGTTAAAGCACTTTATGAAAAGCTTAAAATTTTTGAAAAGTCACCAGATTTCGATAATATTTTTATTTATAAAGCAATGAACCTTTCTGGAATTGGACTCAAAGAAGAAGATTTTGGAGAAGTACGTACAGGAAAATATATTCAAGTGATTGCCATTACTTATGAACCCGATAAAAATGGTAAGAAGAAAGCCAAAAATATCTCTTTAGGATATTTTGGTAAAGCAGAAACATTGGATGAGGGTCTGAAAAATGAAATCATTGAATTTGTTTTACGTTGGCGCTATGAAAAAGCATTTCAAAACCTTGAACACTATAAAGTACTCATCGCAAGAGTTGAAGTTCCCTCAAGTACCTTGTTTTAATTTAGAAAGAACTTTTCAAGTAAGGTTCTTTCTCCCTCTTTTCTCTTTTCTTTTACGCTTCACTAATCAAAAATTTGTTACAATCGATTTTTAACTTTATGACTTAGGATTATTATGCATCTTGACCTTACACCCGAAGCACTTTTAGCACAACTTGGATATACAAAAAGTGAACAGACACTTAAACAAATGAATGATATTATTGAAAATACACAGGGCTTTGATAAGTTTTCACAGCATCTTCCTTCTTTTAATGATGCCTTAGCTGTAGAAAAAGCTTTTATCGCTATGTCAAACTCAGAAAATTATTTGAAAATAAAATGTGAAGAGGATTCTTCAGCCGACAACCTCTCAGCATTTACTGATTTGGTGAAACACTGGGCAAATAAATACAAACTTGAACTCAAACAAGTAGCAGATAAAAACACCTATTACATTATCGGTCAAAACTAGTTGCCTCTCTCTTCTCTTAATGAGGAGCAGCTTTCTGCTGCTACCGCACCTTTAGGACATAATCTTATTATTGCTTCTGCGGGTACAGGTAAAACTTCTACGATTGTAGGGCGTATTGCTCATTTACTTCACGCTGGTGTGGAACCATCTAGTATTTTACTGCTTACCTTTACCAATAAAGCTGCAGGAGAGATGATCGCACGTTTGGAACGATTTTTTCCTAAAAAGGTGGTGAGCAAGATCGAATCAGGTACTTTTCATGCCGTCTCTTACCGTTGGCTCAAAGAGTTACACCCCAATCTTGCACTCAAACAACCTGCAGAACTGAAAACACTGTTTAGAAGTATCTATGAAAAACGTAACTTTGAACGTATGAACCTTACGATGCAGCCTTTTTCTGCCACCTATTTGTATGAACAGTATTCACTCTATCAAAATGCTTCACTCGATGGCTTTGATGAGTGGTTTTTAGAAAAATACCCAGAGCATGAGCTTGTTATGGATGTCTATATGGATATTGCTGAGGAGTTTGAACGTGAAAAAATAGACTATGGCTTTGCATCGTTTAATGACTTGCTCTTACGTATGAAGAGTCACCTAGAAGAGAAAACCATCCCGTTTAAAGAAGTCTTGGTTGATGAATATCAAGATACCAATACCTTACAATCAGCACTGATAGATGCACTTAAACCAGAATCTCTTTTTTGTGTAGGAGATTATGATCAGAGTATCTATGCTTTTAACGGTGCAAACATAGAAAACATCGCGACATACTCTACCCGTTATGCCAATGCAACGGTATACACACTCAAGACAAACTACCGATCTACTGCACCGATACTTTCTCTTGCCAACAGAGTGATAGAGCGTAATGAGCGTATCTATCCTAAAAAATTAGAGGTAGGAAGACACGGGAAGACTCATCCACCTAGACTTTTGATGTACAATGATCTCTTTGAACAGTATCAGTCTATAGCCCAAAGCATCAAGCATACTCATGTACCCAACGACCAAATAGCTGTCATATTTCGTAATAACTCCTCAGCAGATGGGGTAGAAGCATCTTTGCGTGAGTACGGTATTAGCTGTAAGCGTAAGGGTGGAACCAGTTTTTTTGACGCTAAAGAGATAAAGTTTTTACTCGATCTTATGGCACTGCTTGTCAATCCTAAAGATATGATGGCATTTATCCATGTTTTTGAATATGCTAGAGGGGTAGGTTCTGCACTTTCCAAAGAACTTTTTCAGTGTTTTTTGCATTTTGGAGAGGGACGTTTCATGCAAGGTGTGTTATATCCTAAAGTACAGGACTTACCAAAACTCAACCCAAATAAAAATGTACAACTAGGACTTTTTGATGATGACCAGGAGATAGGCTCTGCTGCAAGGTTCAACACTTTAGGGCTAGATGAGAGGCTCATGAGACACCCCTTACTAAAGCATCCTAAGTTAACGACTGATGCTGTGACCTATTTTAAAGAGTTCCATACATTGATGCATGCAGTTCACCAGCTTGAAACACCTGCTGACATCATACAAAATGCTATCTCTTCTAGTTTGTATAAAGGTATTGTAGAACTGTTAGCAACACAAAGAGGACGACTTAAATCAGGTGAGATAGATGAAGAGAAGAAAAAAATAGCCAAAGAGCGCATAGAGCGAAAAGCAGGACTATTACTCAATATTTCACGTCAGTATAAAGAACTCAGACGCTTTGTGAATGCTATGGTACTTGGTGGAAATGAACTCAGTGAAGGAGAAGGGGTAAACTTACTGACTGTACATGCTTCTAAAGGCTTGGAGTTCCCAGAAGTGTATGTCATAGACCTTGTGGATGGACGTTTTCCTAACCGAAAGATGATGTCAAGCATAGAAGAGGAGCGTAGACTTTTTTATGTGGCTGTGACCCGTGCTAAAGATAAGCTCTATCTTTCACTTGCCAAGTTTGATAAAGTAAAGAAAATAGACTATAAACCTTCACAGTTTTTACATGAAGCAGGATTGGTTAAAGGTGAGTTTGTTGAGCCTGAAGTAAAAGAAAAAAAACCTAAGAAGAAAAAAGAAGAGGTGTATTAATTCCCCATTCTTTTGTCACGTATACTCATTATCTTAGAGTCTTCATCAACATAAATATCAAATAAGTCTATCTCATCTATGAGATTTGAGAGTTTTTTATACCCAAAGTTGATAGGAGAAAATGAAGTAGAATTGTTAATGTATTGACCGATATTTGCAAGGTTTGCCCACCCGTCTTCATCCATCGTTTGTTCTACGGCAGTTCTTAGTACATTAACCAGCCATGTATCTTGGCGCATCTCTTTACCTGATTTACGAACAGGGGCTATCACTGCATCTACTGTGGCATTTCCTTCTGTGGTCGTCTTCATGAGCTTTTCTGTAAAAATAAACTGTGAACACGCGGCCATGAAAGGTTTAGGTGTTTTTTTCTCTCCAAAACCAAAGACTTTGATGCCTTCATTTTGTACACGCATCACCACAGGTGTAAAGTCAGAATCAGAGGTAGCAAAGGCAAAGGCATCTATATCCTTTGTGTGCAGCAAATCAATAGCATCTATGGTCATGAGTATGTCTGTAGCATTTTTGTTTTTAGAATAGTCAAATTGTTGTATGGGCTTAATGGCAAATTCTAAAAGTTTGTCTTCCCAGTTTTTGAGATTGTCTTTCGTCCAGTTACCGTAAGCTTGGCGTATATTTACCACTCCATACTTACTTAGTTCATTGATGATACCTTCTATGGCTTTGTGTGAAATATTGTCACAATCAATAAAGAGTGCAATATGGTCTTCTGTTTTTGTTCGTGCCATTATAATTCCTTTGGTTTGTAGTAAGTCATAGTACTTCTACCAAACTTCTTTTTTTTCATTTTATCTAATGCTCCAATGCTTTCTGGCATGTCTAAATTTGACATATGTTCTACGATAACCATTTCACAGACTTCAGGTTCTATGGTTTCGATGAGGGTAATGGTCTTGTCATAGACATCATCCATACCATCACGCGTAGAGAAGGGTGGGTCAAAGTAGAAGTAGGTTTTTTCATCACTTTTTTTCACCATCTCATATACTGTAGCAAATTTTTCAAAACTGTCACCATAAAAAAGGTGAGATTTTGATGCATCTATACGTTTGACATTACCCTCTAGACATCGGTAAGCAGTTTTGTTGTATTCCATAAAGTAGGCTTGTCCTGCACCACGGCTAAGTGCTTCCAGTCCGATAGACCCAGAACCAGAGAAGACTTCTACAAAGTTTTTGTCTATGATATCAAACTGTAGGGTATTAAAAAGAGACTCTTTAAGGATGCCCTTGGAGCTTCTCGTGGTAAAGATGTCTGGTATTTCTACCTTTTTACCTTTATGCTCTCCTGCGGTGATTGTGGTTGTAAATACTTTGATTTTTTCTTTTCTTTTAAAGTCTTTTTTCGGACTCGGCATTAGTGCCTCCCTACATGGTGTTTTAACACCTAATTCTATCCTAATCTCCGTTAAGTGCCAGTAAACCTTTCACATCTTCTGAACAGATAAGTGGCATGGCTGCTTTCACCTCGCTTTCTGTCCAGTCCCACCATTTGAGTTTGAGTAACTGGGCTATGGTTACATCATCAAAGCGTTGTTTGATGATGTGTGAGGGATTTCCTCCTACTATATTGTAGGGAGGGACATCTTTAGTAACCACAGAACGCGCAGCCACTACCGCACCTGTACCAATGTTTACCCCAGACATTATCATGGCTTCAGACCCTATCCAGACATCATCACCTATGATAGTATCTCCAGACCTTTTGTAAGTATTTTTGGCATTTTTAAAAATATTGGCTTGGAAGTAAAAAGGAAAGGTACTCACCCATTTCATCTGATGCCCTTGGTTGCCAGCCATCATAAACACAGCACCTGATCCGATGGAGCAGTACTTCCCTATGATGAGTTTATCTACGTTTTTACTTTTTTTGTCTAAATAGCGTACACATCCCTCAAAAGAGTGTTTATGATAATAGCCAGAATAATACGAAAATGCACCTACAGAAATGTTTGGATGTTTGACTGTTTGGCAGAGGAGTTCTGAGCTAAACTCATTTTCAAAATAATTATCCAAAATTTAGAAATTCACAATGCTTTTAAGCGTGTTGATGAGTTTTGAGCGTTCTTTGACATCTTTTCTCTCTTTTCCTGGTTCTGTAGTAGTAATAATCGTACGTCCGGTGACAAGTTTTGTGCCATCTTTTTTACGGATGCCCCAGTAGGTATGCATAATGACAGGTTCACCCTTGTATTGACCCAAATAGAGGACGATATGTCCTGGTACATACAGCAAAGACCTAAAAGGTTTGGCGTATTGGTTGATAAATTGCTTTTTATAAGCTTTGGGCCAATTTTTGATTTTGATAGAAGTACCATCTTTGGCCTGTTTGCTGGAATTTCTTCGTAAAAATATCCCAAAAGCGCCTAAGAAGTCTCGCGTGGTTGCTGAACAGTCACGACATTCGTAGCCACCACCCCAGCCATAGGGTTCTCCGTAAAATTCTTTGGCTAACATGGCTACATTTTTTGAGGTAAAAGCCAAAGGTTTTTTAGCCATATATTTAGGATTTGCTATGGTTACTTTATGTATTTCCCCTTGTCCTTTTTTATTACGTTTAGCAACAAGGTATGACTTACCATCTTTATCTATGGGAAAAAGTGCGCCTACTTTTACAAGAGAAAGTGCTTTATTCTTTTCATCATACAATCGCATATCATCTTTAATCACCATGGCATAGTTATCATTTTTAAATCTTTTGATAAAGTTTTTACTCACTAAAGCCAAGTCCGAAGTTTTGACCCATCCAAAAGAGTACGATGCCCGCACAAATGCCCAGCGTTTATCTCGTGAAAAATGAGAGATAAGCAGTGGCACATTGATGTGCAGGGATGAGTTTTGATTGTAGTCAAAAGGAAAGCCTTCTCCTGTCTTTCTTGGGTCTCTATAAAAGGCAGTAGAAGTAGGGAGCGCTTTTACATTGGTGTGTTTAATTGTAATCGCTTTATATTTTTTACTATCAATTGACTCATAGTGCGCATTGTCTATCCACTTGTTATATACAGATGGACGTATCACCGAACCATTGGCTCTATAGATGGGTTTTTTTTGTATAAAACGTACTTCCCACCCAAAGTCTTGTTTAGGTAAATCAAGAGAAGAAAGTGTCCATGGTTTGAAGTATTTTTCGTTAAATTGTTTGTCTAACTTTTTCTGTCTACTTTTAGAAAAAGGTTTGATTTGTTTAGCATAATAGGCAGGGTTTTGAGGGATGTTTTTCATATCTCTTACCACAGCTTTTGGCATACGGTCTATTTTACTGTGTTTACGGTGGCTCACTTTTAGTGTGTAGTCAGCTTGTACTTGAGAAAATGAAAACAGAAGCAGGGTAGCAAGTAATATTTTTTGATACATATTAGGTTCTTTATTTTTGATTTATCATACAGCTATTTTAGTTAAAATTGGGTGTATTTCCTGTGTATTTCACGCCCAATCCCACAGCATCACTCAAAACTATCTCACTTTCGTTAAATGCTATAGATGTTTCAACAGGATGCGAGGACAAAAGACTTACGGCATCAAGGTCAAGCATGGTAATGATGTCAGCTTTTGCAGAAGCCACATGTATCCCAGCGGCTACCGATATAGGACCTTCCAGCATACACCCAATCATACACTTAACCCCAAAGCTTTTGGAGAGGTCTGCAAGTTTGAGAGCTTGAGAAATACCTGCTGTTTTTGCCAGTTTGATATTCACATAATCTATAGCTTGCATCTCTAGCAGTCGGCGTGCATCGCTAAGACTAAAGATGCTCTCATCAGCCAGAAGAGGGGTTTGGACTCTCTCTTTGATATACTTTAGCCCTTCAATGTCATCAGCGGCTACAGGCTGCTCTATAAACTCTGCGATGATGTCTTGTTTTTCCAGTGCATGTAGAAGTGCTACAGACTCTTTGGGAGACCATCCTTGGTTGGCATCGAGTCTAAGTTTGATATTTTTGTCCAGTGCCTTATATATGGCAGTGACACGTTCTACATCTTTACTTGGATTGTCTCCTATTTTTATCTTCAAGGTGTCATAACCAAGAGCTACAGCAGCGTGACAATCAGATATCATTTTGTCTATCTCCCCCATGCTTATGGTGATGTCGGTACGAAATGTGTTTTGTGTGCCTCCGAGCATGCGGTAAAGAGGGAGTTTCTGTGATTTTGCTTTCAAGTCATAGAGGGCTATTTCAAGTGCTGACTTGGCTGTGGTATTTTTGACTATCAAAGTATGGATTAGTCCTATGAGTGCATCAAAATCTTCTATCTCACGCCCAATGAGATGGGGCTTGATGTACTCTATAGTTGCCACCATAGCCCCCATCGTCTCCCCCGTTATCTGAGGTGTAGGTGCTCCCTCACCATAGCCTATAGAGCCATTATCACACTTGATAATGACCACGAGGTCTTCAAGCGCATATACACGACGTAGTGAGGTAACAAAAGGGGTTTTGAGTGGGGCTTTGAGAATTTTGGTTTGGATGTTTGTTATTTTCATAAAGTAATTGTATCGAAATAATGTTAGGTAGGGCATCAGCTATATAAAATGAATAATAGATAAGGAATGTTAAGAGACTTATGCAGTGAAATTTCCTCCTAGCAATATTAATATCACTTAAAATAAGTTCTCATATCTCCTCATGTCCTTATGCCATCATCAGTTACCACGTTACTAAGTATATATCTGGCAAGTAGAGTATAATACTGATTAATTTAAAATAAAAAAGAAGTAAAATGTCTGTATCCGAGTTATCTAATAATATAATCAAACTTACAGAATGGGCAAATGAATATTGCATAGCTATTAGCATTAAATATAGAACAGATGTAAAAGAATTATCAAGTGATGATTTATTGGATCCTGTCTGGTATTTAGGTAGGAAAAGAGATGAAGCGATACGAAGAATAAAAGCGTTAATAAGTGCTTCTGAAGTAATACAAGATGAATTAATTGAATATAATCGCGTATATATTGAAACACTTTTTTCTATTACTAATGAGATTGACTATTTGACTTCAGTAAGAGTTTGTGGGATATTAGTGGAGTCACAGTTGCTTGAAGTAAATAGGTTATCTTATTTACTGTCTTTGAATGCTAAATTTTTCAATGAAAGTTTAGATTATTACAGATTTTTAGATGAAGATGTAGGCTATTATGAAATCAAAGATGGGAATATATATTTTGAAAATGATGATGATATAGATGAAATGCAGAGGAGACTTTTATCTATGATTAAACTACAAGAAGAAATGAAATTAATTGATTCCTATAGCTTAGAAGTTCTCAAAGAAAAATTAAAAAAAGTTTAACTTCTCTTCTCTCCTTTAGTATAAAATAAAGTTTTTTAAATTTCTTTTATTTTTCGTATTATCTTACTAATAAAGTTAGGTAACTTTTCTTTTTTATTTATCCATTTTATTACATGAAAAAAGTATGATTTGTCATTTAAAATAAATGTTAATCCAGATTGTAGTTTTCCTGAATCATATTGTTTTGCTAAGTACATAGCTTCTTTATATGATTTTTCTACAATTAAACTTGTAATTAATGTTATGGCATGCTGAGAATTATTAATTTGTTCAAGATCTTTTTTTACAAGTGTTGAAAATTTTTTATTGAATGATGTTTTATGATGCTTTTCAATAGCATTATTTGACCATAAAAGAATTTTTTTTGCCAATTTTAGTGTAGAGACTTCATCATCAAAACTTATTTGATCTATTTTAATTGAACTACATGTAAACCATCCCCAAGTTCTAAAAGATAAAGGTTCTAATTTATTCTCAGGCATGCCAGATATCTCCCAAAATAACTCATCTAGAGCCATTGGTTTAGTTTTTAAAGTAAGTTTAACACCTTTTTGTGGATATTTAGCGTCTATGTGAAGACAATAGAAATTATTTTCAAACTCTTTAGTTAATGTAGCTATTTTTTTACGCCAACCAGACCCTTTAATAACTTTTTTAATATCAGCTAATAATTTTATTTCAAAGTGCTGCTTGATTTTAATAGCATCTTTGTCAAAAGTAAGTTTGTTATCTTTCATATAATTATCCTGCTAATATTTCTAAAATTTTTCCAACCATCAATCCCCCAAATGTACCCAATATATACCCCATCATCGCCATAAGTACACCTATGGGGATGAGGGCTTTGGAGTAAGCAGATGCCAAAATAGGTGCTGAGGCTACACCGCCTATGTTGGCGAGTGATGCGACACCTAGACTAAAGAGGTCAAGTTTGAAGAGTTTGGCGAAGATGACCATGATGACGACATGAATGGCGATGATGACAAACCCTGCAAAGATGTAGAGTGGGGCTTCGGTAAGTTCTGTGAAGTTGGCACGGCTGGCGATGAGGGCTACTATGAGGTAGAGCATAATGTTGGCTAACTCTGAAGAGCCTGAGACTTTGGCTAGTGGTGTCATGGCAAAGAGTATGCCTGTAACGGTAGCCAGTATGACTACCCATGTTGTTTGTGTGAGATAGTCAGAAGTAGGGAGAAACGAGGCTCCGTATTGAGAGAGTGCAGAGACAAGTAAAGCCGAGCCTAACAGTAAAAAGAGTGAGTCAAAGCTTATAGGCTTTTTATTTTCTTCTTTAAGCGCCAGTCTCTCTCCCACTTCATCGATGGAAGAGGTATCTGCTTTACTCCAAATGTTGAACTTCTTTGCAAAGGGTACGAGGGCTAGGAGTATCATCACCCAGATGGCATAGTCTATAGAGTCGATGAGTAGGGTGTAGCCCATGGCAGAGTCAGGTAAGTCCAGCGCACCTTGTATGGCTACCATGTTTGCCGTACCTCCCATCCATGAGCCACTGAGTGCAGCAAAAGGTTTCCAACTCTCTTCTCCAAATGAAGTGTGGAAGAGGGCGAACATACCTACAAAACCAAGAGCGATGCTGGTAGTTGCTAGTAGAAAAGTAAGCAACATTTTTTTACCCAGTTTAAAGATTTCTCTCATGTCTGCAAGTAGTAACATGAGAAATATCATCGCAGGTAAAAGGTTTGACTTGACAGACTTATACGTAGCTGTAACAGACTCTGTTTTATGCCACAGTCCAAAGGTAGAAGCAAGCATCACCACAAAGTAGATGATGACAATAGCAGGCAGGTACTCAAAGAGCTTATGTTGGCTCTTCTTTTCGGTGTAGACGATACTTGCACTTATCATCATAAGAACTGCAAGGTAGGTAAATCCATTTTCTATCATGTGCGCTATTGCCTTTTATATTATAAAATATTTAAATATTATTTTCTATTTTTTCTAGTAAACCCAAGCCCATTTTACGTATCTCTTTGACTTTGTGGAAGTGGTAGGTTTTATAGGCTTTAGTGACAGGTTCGAGAAGGGTGATGTTTTTATCACTATTACGAATATGCGTGCGTGATTGGTTATAGATGAGTAGTCTCATAGATTTGTCAAACATCTCTAAAACATTGACCGTTTTAAAAAAGTTATCTGGAAGTTCATGTGCAAAAGAATTTGTCCCAAGTACATCTACTGCAAGTATCACTTCAAACGTAGCTTCATTCACTCCTAAGTTTTCACAAAGAAACCCGTCTACATAGGTTTTCCCCTCGATGATATGTTCTTCAAATATCCCAGGAATCGCCATCGTGGCAAGTAAAGCATCTTTTATGAGTATATCATCATCTGCTGTAAAAACCCTCTTATCACCGTTAAGTAAGTTAGTAGCGATAAGCTTGAGTGGGATG
>DRQB01000196.1 GCA_011330645.1 Campylobacterota bacterium
AAGTAACTTAAATCATCATAAATCCCATAAATATTTTTGGCAGCTGCTTCTATGTTATTGAGGGTGGGATGTTTACCGTTTTCCATTTCATAAAGTTCGATATTTGCCATGATAATTGACAAGGGTGTATTGGTCTCATGTACAGCATAACGGAGAAAACGTTTTTGTGAAGTCAGTAAAGTTTGCGCATACGCTTTTTCTTTTTTGAGTTTTTCTTCATAATCTTCTCTGGATAAACGTATGACTTTGAGATAAAATAAGTTTAAAACAAAAATCAAAATACCATAAGGAATGTAATGTGTAAAATCCTCATGTTTGGTGTTGATATCTTTAAAGAATGCCAGTATTCCTAAGGTGAAGGTAAAGAAAAAAGCAATAAATCCAAAAATATGCATAGAGTAATGACTATAGTCTTTAATGAATACAGAGGGATTGAGATATCTAGACACATATTTCCTTTTTGATTCATTATAATAAAAATTTCCTCTATTTTGCATAAGTGCTATTTTGATGCTATTTTAATAAAGTATACTAGCACTATCTATGATTATATAGATGGGAAAATACAAAATCTAGGAGGATTTTATGAGAAAAAGAATGATGAGTACGGTACTAATTGCTACACTGAGTGTACCTGCATTTGCAACACAATTTATTACCATTGGTACAGGAGGCGTAACGGGAACATATTACCCCACAGGTGGTGCGATTTGTCGTATGATGAATAAAAATAGAAAAACTACGGGTATCCGATGTTCTGTAGAATCCACAGGTGGGTCTGTGTATAACGTCAATACGATTAATGCTAATGAACTTGATTTTGGTATTGCGCAGAGTGATACTGCCTATCAAGCATACCATGGAGAGGGTAAATTTAAAGATAAAGCAGTGAAAGGACTACGTTCGGTACTTGCCATTTATCCTGAACTTTTAGCTTTTGTCGTTACAAAGTCTTCAGGGATTAAATCTTTAGCAGATGTCAAAGGTAAAAAACTCAATATCGATATCCCTGGTTCAGGAACAAGAATGACAACAGATATTGTACTTGAAGCCTTTGGTATCAAACATTCAGATTTGGCATTGGCAAATGAACTTAAGTCAAGTGAAGGTCCAACTATGCTAAAAGACAATAAAATTGATGGATATTTTGGTGTATTTGGACACCCAACAGCAAATATTAAAGATGCATCTAACTCTGTAGATATTGATTTGGTAGCGATTGATGGAGCCCCTATTGATGCTTTGGTTGAAAAATATTCATATTATGCCAAAGGTATTATATCCGGTACTTTTTATAAAGGTGTAAAACACGATACTCCAAGTATCGGTGTCAAAGCGGTACTTGTAACAAAAGACAGTATTGATGAAAAAATTGTTTACACCGTTGCCAAAACGATTTTAGATAATTTTGAAGCCTTTAAGAAACTTCATCCCGCTTACAAAACCATTACAAAAGAATCACTTTTAGATGGTCTTGCTGTACCACAACATCCAGGGGCTATCAAAGCATTTAAGGAAGCAGGGCTTATCAAATAAGTGATGCAGTTTAAAGAAGAGAAAGGAGGTGCCTATGAGTGATATTGTTCAAAATGAAGAAGCATTGATTGAAGAGCTTGAGGGGCAACGAAATTTAGAAGAAGGGACATGGCAGCATTGGATGATTCTTATTATCGCTTTTATGTGGTCTCTTTATCAACTTTATGTGGTGGTTGTCCCTACCAATAGTGTTTTTGTACGTTCTTTTCACTTGGCATTTGCACTGGCACTTGCCTTTGCAATGTACCCGATGTTTAGAACACCAAAAACGATGAGTTCTATCCCTTGGTATAACTTTCCTTTAGGGATCTCAGCAGTGATTGGTGCTTTATATATCTATATCAACTATGATGCACTTAATGCACGAAGTGGTGCATGGTCACCACTCGATGTAGCGATGGGGATTATGAGTATCATTCTACTGCTTAAAGCTGCCAGACGAACTTTAGGTATGGCTTTACCTGTTATTGCAGGTGTTTTTTTGGCTTATGATTATTTTGGTCAGTATATGCCAGATCTTATCGCACACAAAGGTGCCAGTATCAATAAGATGGTAGGACAGATGTACCTTACTACAGAGGGAATCTTCGGCGTTCCTCTAGGGGTGAGTGCATCGTATGTCTTTTTGTTTGTACTCTTTGGTGCATTGCTTGAACGTGCAGGAGCGGGTAAATATTTTATAGACCTTGCGTATGCACTTTTAGGTAAGTATGATGGAGGACCAGCCAAAGCATCGGTAGCAGCATCTGGTATGATGGGAATCATTTCAGGTTCATCCATCGCCAATACGGTTACAACAGGTACTTTTACCATACCACTTATGAAAAAACTAGGTTTTCCAGGCTATAAGGCAGCTTCTGTTGAGGTAGCGGCTTCTACCAATGGTCAATTGATGCCTCCTATTATGGGGGCAGCAGCATTTATTATTGCTGAGTTTTTAGGACTTGCCTATACCGATGTCATTATGGCAGCGGCTATTCCTGCTTTCGTGAGTTATTTTGCACTCTTTTACATTGTGCATTTAGAGGCGAAAAAACTTGGTATTAAAGGGGAAGATCCATCTAAATTAGAGCGTGCTTTTGATATTTTTAAAGGAGGTATTCACTACATTGTACCTATCTTCTTTTTGATGTATACGTTGATTATTCTTAGACAGTCGCCACAGATGGCAGCGTTTAATGCTATCTTTTTTATGATGCTTATTATGGTGTTTCAACGTCCGGCCTATGCATTTTTAGAAAAACGTGCTTTGACAACGGAAGTATGGATTAGTGGTTTTGTAGACATTGGACATGGAATGATAAATGGTGCTAAAAATATGGTACCTATAGCCATTGCAACGGCCGTAGCAGGGATTGTTGTTGGGTCTGTAACACTTACAGGGATAGGACTTATTTTGGCTGAAGTGATAGAAGAACTGGCCAATGGACAGATTATTGCTGTACTTTTATTGACAGCTGTTGTCTCACTTATTTTAGGTATGGGGCTACCTACAACAGCCAACTACATCGTAATGGCAGCATTGACAGCCCCTGTGATTATGTCGCTTGCTGGTGATTTGGGATATCTCATTCCGGCTATTGCTGCACATTTATTTGTATTTTACTTTGGAATACTTGCTGATGATACCCCACCTGTGGGGATGGCGGCATATGCCGCCGCAGGAATAGCAAAGAGTGATCCTATTAAAACAGGGTTACAAGGATTTGCTTATGATATAAGAACAGCTATTTTGCCTTTTGCATTCTTCTTCAATAATAAGCTTTTGCTTATAGAAGGTGTAGATGCTGCAGACCCAAATAATCCTGCTTTATGGCAATGGATTACAAATCCTGGGGAGATAGGGATGATATTTATTACAGCAGTTGCCGGGATGTTTGCATTCTCTTCTGCCACACAGGGATGGGTACTTACAAAAACAACAGGTGTTGAAAGACTCCTTCTGTTAGCAGTGGTTCCTTTTATGCTTATACCAAATATGACCAGTGGATGGTTAGGTATAAATTCGGAGTACCTTTCGTACGTTATAGGTTTTGCAGTGTATGGACTTGTCTATTTCATGCAAAAAAACAAAGTTAAAACTTAATCAAAAACAAGGAGATTAAAATGAAAAAATTTACAATACTATCAGCCATGACGACAACTATGATAATGGCAGTGCACCCCGTTGGAGATGCGGGGCATGCACTTGATGGCACACATGAAGCTGATGTGCCTGCAATTCCCACTGTAGTCACTAGTTTTGGTGATGCACTTCAAAAAGGTAAATTTACTGCCAAGACAAGAACATTCTATATGAAAAGAACGTTTGACGATGGTGGACCAGATACAACGGCATTGACATTTGGTGGGATTTTCAAATATGAAAGTGGAAACTATAATGGTTTAAAATTTGGATTAGCCTACTATGGAAGTCATAGCCTGTTTGGTATCTTTGATCGATATGAAGGTGCCAATCCGCATGGAGGAACAAGTTTACTTGAACGAAATACAGGTGAAGATTTAGCCTTTTTAGGAGAAGCATATTTACAGTATGATATGAGTAATACGATGGTGAAGGTTGGTCGTCAACAATTGGCTACTCCACTCATGCAAAATCATGATTTGAGACTTTTACCTTCAGTTTATGAAGCTGCTATCATACGTAATAAAGATATACAAGATACTATGATAGAAATAGGATATGTAAAACGATATACAGGATTTACGTCTAAAGATAATAGATTTTTAGATCAAAATACTAAATGGGGTAAAGATGGACTTGCCTATATTTCTTTTTCAAACAAGAGTATAGAAAACTTA
The DNA here is from genome assembly GCA_011330645.1 of Campylobacterota bacterium. Classification (GTDB taxonomy): domain Bacteria; phylum Campylobacterota; class Campylobacteria; order Campylobacterales; family Sulfurovaceae; genus Sulfurovum. The sequence continues at coordinate 4,339 of DRQB01000196.1, forward strand.
GCATTACATGGACAATACATTAAAGCAATAGCAGATACAGCTAATGATGGTAGTCCTATTGCTATAGATGATTATAAATATTTGGATTTTACATATAATCTTCCATTTGGCACGAAAACATATATTAAAGGTCAATATGGTGGTAATGCTTATGCAAGTGCAGATGATTCAACACTTTTAGGAGCTAAAATAGGTACAACTGTATATGACATGGTAGATGTCGCAGTACTTTATGACAAAATATCAGGGAATGAATTTAAAGCAGTGGAATCTGGTC
>DRQB01000197.1 GCA_011330645.1 Campylobacterota bacterium
AGTCTGTCTGTAATGAAGTGGTTAAATCTTGCATTGATAATCGCTACTTTTTTGCTTTTGTCTACTTGTAGATTTCCTTCTACTATTTTCATATATGTTTCCTTCTTTTATTTCTTAAAAGTCACAGTGAAGTGTTTTTTGGTAAATACACTGTATCCTCGGAGAGGATGCTTGCCTTTGCATTTATCGAAAAACACTTTGCTGAGACACTATTTTATTATTCTACAATGCTTCTAATCGCATCTATTTGTTTAATAAGCGCATCCAATTTTGTGAGCTCTATCATATTTGGCCCATCACTTAGCGCAATGCTTGGATCGAAGTGTGTTTCAAAAAAGAATCCATCGACACCAACTGCTGCTGCTGCACGTGAGAGATAAGGGACTAACGCACTGTCTCCACCAGATGTTGCACCACCAGATGCAGGCTGTTGTACAGAGTGTGTCGCATCAAAAATCACCGGTGCAAACTCACGCATTTGCTTAAGTCCGCGCATATCTACCACTAAGTTACCATAGCCGAATGTTGAACCACGCTCTGTGAGCCATACATTGTATTTTTCTGCATTATCATACGTGGCTTCTCCATCAAAGCCTCTGGTTTTAAGCACTTTTTTTACCGAGTGTTCCATCGCCTGAGGTGCTAAAAACTGCCCTTTTTTAATGTTTACTACCGATGAAGTCTTTGCTGCTGCTACAAGCAAGTCTGTCTGACGACATAAAAACGCAGGGATTTGAAGTACATCTGCCACTTCAGAGACTGCTGCTGGTTGCGTATAGTCATGTACATCAGTCAAGATTTTGTAACCAAATTGTTCTTTGACTTCTTGAAGCATTTTAAGTCCTTCATCAAGACCTGGTCCTCTAAAAGAGTCTAAAGAAGTACGGTTGGCTTTATCAAAACTTGCTTTAAAATAAAAATCTTTTGTACAGTCATCATGGTATTTTCCCAATGATTCTGCGATACGCATGACATTGTCACGACTTTCTAACACACAAGGGCCTGCAATTAAAATCATCTGTTTCCTTTAGGTAGGGCTACAAGTAACCCTGACAATATTACTAAGATTATACCCAAAACTGTCCAAAAATCAGGAATAGGGTCTCCAAGCATCACCCCGATAATCACGGCAAAGACAATGTTAGTGTAACTTATTGTTCCAACTATCCCAGCTTTGGTGAGTTCATACGCTTTGGTCATCAAAAGTTGTGACATGGTCGCAAATACACCTACAGCTGTAACATACCCCCACTCTATTCCTTCAGGCAAAACAAATTCTGCAAACATCCAGTCAAAATCTTGTGGCACTTCAACATACGGTGTGATAAGCATCAAAAGCAGTGGTGCAGCGGTTCCTACCCCCATAAAAGACATCACTATGGCACGGGTATCATAATATTTTCGAAGTTCTCTTATAGAGGTATATGCCAATGCGGCTCCAATACCTGAGAAAATACCCAAAATATCATACTTGTCAAAACCACCACCATCAGGCTGGGCAATAAGTACTATACCTACAAAACCAAGCACAATCGCGATAAGCGCACTGGGATGTAACGTCTCTTTTAAAAAAATATAAGCAAAAATGGCTACAAATATAGGAGAAGTCTTGTTGTAGGTGACTGCTTCACCCAAAGGGATATGTGCCATGATGTAAAAATAGGCTAAAAGGGCGATAAACCCTATGCTCCCACGAAAAAGGAGGAGTAAGAACTTTCCACCTGTCTGCTTCAAAGGAACTTTCCAAATAGAGAGTCCTACTAGTACCACACCAAATATATTTCTAAAAAATGTCACTTCTACAGGAGGTAATACCTGACTCACCACCTTGGCAAAACCACCCATAGCAGCAAAAGAGAGGGAGGCTAAAAGCATAAAAAGGATACCTCTATCCATATTTTTAATCATTTTTTTCAAAACAGTCCTAAATTTTTACCGAAGTGTAGCATAATACCCCTATGAATGAAACAGAATTTTACACAAAACTCCTCACCTTACCAGAGGGAGCAAATGATGTCATATATTTGGGAAACCGCTATATACTTCGAAAAGAAACTTTACTGGGGGAAAAGCTACTTAAAGTGTATGCCGAACGCTTAGATCAAAGAGATGTGGTAAGTGGGAACTATTATCCCACCATCAAAGGTGGGATGCTCAAACCATGCGAAATGTCAGACAAAAAAGTGATTGATTTTGTACTTAACCTTACTGTACTATAAATTCTTTTTTTAAAACTATCTTACCGCCTACATAGATCACCGCTAAAAATACATCATTTCTTTTATAGGTTGCCACACCTTTTGGTGTACCTGACATAATAATATCCCCATTTTCCAAAGTCATGAATGTTTCTATCTCTCGTAGTATCTCTTCTGGTTTATATATCATGAGTGCATAATTTGCATGTTGTGCAATCCTACCATTGATAAAGAGTTTCATCTCAATAGTCTGTATATCACCAGAAAACTTTACAAAAGGACTCAACACAGCAGAGCCGTCGAAACCTTTTGCTCTCTCCCAGGGTAAACCCTTTTCTTTCATCTTATTTTGAATATCTGCTTTTGTTAAGTCAAGCCCAAAACCGATGCCTTCTATCTGTTTATTTTTAATGAGAAAACAAATCTCACCTTCAAAACGACAATCTTCTTGTATATATACAAGGCTATCTGTTATGGCTGAGTTTGGTTTATTAAATAAGACCATACTCTCAGGAGTTTCATTATTCAATTCTTTAATATGTTCTACATAGTTTCGCCCTACACATATTACTTTGGATGGGACTAAACTATGTTTGTTGTATGTTATCGTTTTCATCTATTCTCTTTATTAATGACTTAAAAGAAAGCGTAAAATACGCTTTCTTTACGCTTTATCATGTGTTTCTTTAATCACTTCTGCGATTTCATGTTCTACCTCATCAGGAATATCCAAATCATCATCGGTGAGTTTACCCGCATCTGGATTATTAAAGACGCTAGCATCTAATTTACCTTCACTTTTAGCAACGATAACAGATACCGCAGCATCTCCTGAAACATTCACAGCTGTACGAATCATATCAAGCAATCTATCTACCCCGAGAATAAGCCCTATACCTTCTACAGGAAGCCCTACTTGGGTAAAGACCATTGAGAGCATGATAAGTCCAACTCCAGGAACACCTGCCGTACCAATAGAAGCAAGTACTGACATCAGAATGACGGTCAAATATCCAGTAATTCCTAAATCTACCCCATAGGCATTGGCGATAAATACGGTTGCAACCCCCTGCATGATAGCAGTACCATCCATATTGATAGTCGCACCAAAAGGTACTGTAAAAGATGCCACTGAGTTATCAACCCCTAGTCTATCTGTAACAGCTCTGAGTGTCACAGGAATAGTTGCATTGGAACTTGATGTTGAAAAGGCAAAAATCTGTGTTTCTCTCATTTTCCTTAAGAAGATAGAGGGACTCATACCAGAAAACATTTTTAAAATACTCATCAATGTGACAAAAAGGTGTATCATCAATGCAGCGATCAATACCAGTACATATCCTGCCAAATCAGCAAGAAGTCCA
>DRQB01000198.1 GCA_011330645.1 Campylobacterota bacterium
ACATTTGAGCCATGCTTAGTCCACCTCTTGCTATGCCCAGTATAGCATCAAAGGATTGGTCTATTTTACTTATTAGGGTTTTTAGGTCTTGTTTGTACTCTTCATATGGGTAATATATTTTTTGCATCATATCAGTTAAAGGTACGGTGGCAATCGCACCCTACGCATACACTTTCAATTCATTATAAAGGCTATCGCGCTCCACAGGCGTAAACCCAGAGTTTTTGATAAGTGCAATAAAATCATCTAACTCCATACCGTTAGCACTTTTTGCTCCTGCGGCAGATTGGATGGCTTCTTTTTCTATGGTGCCGTCTAGGTCATTGGCTCCGAACTCTTGGGCGATGAGTGCTAGGTTTATGGTGCTTGTTGCCCAGTAGGCTTTGATGTTAGGGATATTGTCTAACAATATTCTAGCTATCGCATAGGTTTTAAGTACTTCTTGCCCAGATGGAAAGTTACAGTTCTTCAGGTAGTTGTTCTCTTTTTGGTAGACCAAAGGAATGAAGGCATTAAATCCACCTGTTCGGTCTTGTAAATCACGTAAACGTAACATGTGGTCTATACGGTGAGCACGTGTCTCTACATGACCGAAGAGCATGGTAGCATTTGACTCTTTGCCTCTGTTGTGCCATTTTTCATGTATCTCTAACCATTGGTCAGAGGTTACTTTACCTTTACAAAGGTATTCTCTAACCTTTTCATCAAAGATTTCAGCACCACCACCAGGCATAGAGTCTACACCATTTTCTATCATCTGGTCAAGTACTTCATCATAACTCAAGCCATACTCACGGTGTAAAAAATCCACCTCAGCGGCTGTCATAGATTTGATGTGTACATCTGGGAATTTTGCACGTATCTTTCTAAAGGCTCCCATGTACCATTCTACCCCATCTTTAGGATTGTGTGCAGAGACAATATGTAGTTCTTTGGCACCTTTTTCTATGGATTTTGTGGCAATGTCAAGTATTTGTTCATGGGTTAACGTGTATTGGTTTGGGTTTTTACGTGTGGCAGAGTAGGCACAGAATTTACAGACATCTGCACAGACATTGGTAGGATTGATATGGCGATTGATGTTGAAGTATGATTTATTCCCAAATTTTTCTCTGCGTATTTCATCGGCAAGTTCACCTAATGTGTACAAATCCAAATCATAAAGAGCCTCACCCTCTTCTTGGCTAAGTCTCACTCTATTGCGTACCTTTTCTATCAATTCCATCTGCTACCAATCCATCATTAGTTATTTTGGGTATTATACCAATATAACATTATGGAGAGTGTAGTGGAGAAAGTAAAAGCACAAATCGAAGAACTTTTGTATGAAAATGCAGCTGATTTTGAGATAGCAAAAGTACTCAAGCAAGAGATAAAAACATATTTTGATACGCTTGAAGATACCTTTGCTACATCAGGAGGGAAAGACTTTCTTGTCAAACATACAAAAAAAATAGACAGTATCTTAAAACTTATCTTCAAAGTAGCACAACGTGAGATGTTTGGGGATTATGCACCTATGAAGAACTCTATTCCTTTGGCTCTTGTAGCTCTAGGTTCCTATGGACGAGAGCAACTTTGTGTTTATTCAGATATTGATCTTATGATTGTCTATAAAGATATACATGGATACAACACCAAAGAAATGATAGAGAAGATACTCTATATACTTTGGGATACAGGACTTAAACTTGGTCATCGTGTCCATACCGTTGAAGAACTTTATGCTGTTTCTAAAACGGATATAACCATTAAAACTGCTCTTATAGAATCACGTTTTATAGAAGGTTCTAGCTTTATTTGGATGGAAACAGAAAATGCCATCTCACAAATACGTCATGATGACATCGAAAGTTTTATCCATTTAAAATTACAGGAACAAGAGAAAAAACATAAAAAATATCCTCTCACAATGGAGCCAAATCTTAAAGAAGGAGTAGGTGGATTTAGAGATGCCAACCTTGTATACTGGATAGGGAAAATTCTCTATAATACAAACAATATCAAATCACTCCCTTCTCAAGTAATAGAAGAAAACGAATATAAAACTTTTCGGGTGGCATTAGAATTTTTATTTCGTGTACGATCTGCGCTACATTTAGCATCAGGGAAAAAAGAAGACAAATTACGTTTAGATCTTATCCCTAAAGTCTCACAACTTTTAGGATATCCACAAACCAAAGAAGGACACATGAAGTTTGCTAAAAAAGTGACTTCTAGTTTAAAAATCATTAGGCTATATAGTACAATTTGGCTTGAAATTTTAACCCGTGACTATACCAATAAATACAATAACAACAACTACATTACACCTTCAAAAGAAAAGGAAACTTTTCATACCTTGCTTAAAGAACTTTGTCATCATGCAAAGAAACCTTTCTATGCACATCCAACATTTTTAAAAGCACTCATAATCTCACAAAGGTCAGATCGTCCCGATGATGCTCTTTATAAAACCATTGCAACCATTTTTCATCAACCTTATAGCTATTGTATCTTGACATCACTTTCTCATGCCAGATTACTAAAATATACCATTCCGCCTATTAAAAAAGTCGTTGATTTACCACAATTTGATGGCTACCATCAATATGCTGTAGATATACATTCTATCCGTTGTATGTACCATTTAGAGCATATTGAAGATACTTTTATTCAAGATTTGTTCCAGAGTTTAACTGCCGATGAAAAAGTTATGCTAAAAATCGTTACCTTTTTACATGATGCAGGCAAAGGAAGGAAACGTGACCATCATTTTGTAGGGGCTTCTTTATTTAAAATTTTTGCTACCAAACTACATCTGAATGATTCACTTATTAAAATGGGTGAAACACTTATCCTTTATCATACACTTATGAGTAACATCGCACAACGTGAAGACATTTATAGCGAGAAAGTTATTTTAAGTTTTGCTTCACATTTTCCCAGTAAAAAACTTTTAGATATGATCTATATACTGACATATGCCGATATGTCTGGAGTGGGGGCAGATATTTATAATTCATTTAATGCACGTCTCATCAAAACCCTTTATCGTCAATCTATTGACGTTTTGGGGCGCACTGCTATGCTCGATGAAGCTGCAAAACGTGCTAAAAAAGAAGCTTCACTAAAGAAGAATCATGATTTTTTAAAGCTCAAAAAATCTGAACAAAAGAAGATACTCCAAATGCCATCCAATCTTCTTTTTTTACGTTACAGACCACAGCGTATCGTAGATATTTCAAAAAAAGCACTAGAGACAAACAGCTATGAATATTACATCACAAATCATGATTATTTAACCATTGAAATCATACGTTCTGGTACATTTAATTTGAGTTATCTGTTATCTAAACTTAATGCACTTGATATTGTCAATATGGATATTTGTAAACTTTTTAATGAACTCAAATATTTTAAAATAGATTTTGCACAAAATGTCAGTCAAGAAGAGGTAGGTTTTATCGAAGAATTTATACAACAAGCTTATGCATCGACACAAATGAGAAGTACCTATATTCCTGATATTTTCAAAGAGGATATAGATGTAGATTGTGAACATTCACAAACCTATGCACTGATGCATCTCAAAAGTAAAAATCAAAAAGGATTGCTTGCTTATATCATAGAGATGTTTGACGAGATGGGAATAGACATCGTTACAGCCAAAGTGCATACACTGAAAAACCGAGTTCGAGACATGTTTCTCATCGAAAAGAATGGAAACTTTTGTCATAATGTTGATACGATAATAGAAAAATTAACTGGGGAAAAATAATCATGTGTGGAATTGTAGGCTATTTAGGAAACGAAGAAAAAAAAGAAATTTTGCTTGATGGACTGCAAGAATTAGAATACCGTGGCTATGACTCAGCTGGTATTGCCGTCATCGAAGGAGATAAACTGAGCCAGTTTAAGGCCATAGGAAAACTCGAAAACCTTAGAGAAAAAACGAAGGCTTACCAAACAGAAGGCTTTGGTATTAGTATCGGACACACACGTTGGGCAACACACGGTAAACCTACAGAGCTTAATGCACACCCACACCTAGGTGCATACTCTTATGTCGTACATAATGGAATTATAGAAAACTATCAAGAGCTTAAAGAGGAACTTCAAGCTGATGGCGTAAACTTTTTAAGCCAGACAGACACAGAGACTATCGTCCACCTCTTTGAAAAAAACCATAAAACAGCTGACTCAGTTTTTGCTGCTTTTGAAAAAACTATAAAGCGCCTAGATGGTGCCTATGCCACCCTACTCATCACTGAAGCAGACCCAAATACCATTTATTTTGCGAAAAATGGGTCACCGATGCTCATAGGATTTAACGGTGATGATATCTACTTTGCTTCTTCTGATACCCCTATCATAGGTAAGGCTACAGAGGTTTACTATCTAGAAGATGGTGAGTATGGCTATGCTAAACAAGGGGAAGTCAAACTTTTTAATGGCAAAGGTGAAAAAAGCTTTACCAAACAAGCGCTCACGGCAGACAAAGTCTCTGCACAAAAAGATGGCTACAGATTTTTTATGGAAAAAGAGATTTATGAACAAAGTGCTGTGATGACTGACACTATGATAGGACGTGTTTTAGATGATGCCATCAACTTTGAAGAGTTGGATAACGACTTTTTTGAGGGTATCTATGCCATTAAAATCTGTGCCTGTGGTACCTCTTATCATTCTGCATTGGCGAGTAGTTACTTGTTTGAACGTCTTGGTCAAATGCGTTGTGATGTTGAGATAGCATCAGAGTTCAGATATAAAGAACCATTCCTCACTGAAAAAACCCTCTTTATTACGATTTCACAGAGTGGAGAAACTGCCGATACCCTAGAGGCACTTAAAATGGCAAAAGCCGCTGGCATGAAAACCCTTAGTATCTGTAATGTAGACAATTCATCTATCGTCAGAGAGAGTGATGCTGCTATCCTCACCCGTGCAGGTATAGAAAAGGGAGTAGCAAGTACCAAAGCATTTGCGACACAAAGCATGGTGCTTTGGATGTTAGCTCTCTATGTAGGACAAATCAAAAATACTGTTTCAAAAGAGACGATACACACAGAAATCACAGCGATGCTTCACACACCAAAAGCACTTATGGTCACAGATGAACTACATGCTAAACTACACAGACTTAGCAAACGTTACTTACATGGGCATGGTTTCTTCTTCATTGGACGTGACATCTTCTTCCCACTAGCACTTGAGGGTGCTCTAAAACTCAAAGAGATAAGCTACCTCCACGCAGAAGGCTACCCAGCAGGAGAGATGAAACACGGCCCTATCGCCCTAGCTGACAGCGAACTCTTTACCATCGCTCTCATGCCAAAGACGATGCACTATGACAAGATAAAGTCAAACGTAGAAGAGCTTAGTGCAAGAGATGCCACCATCTTAGCCATCAGCCCAGAGCCATTTGAACTTGCCGATGATTTCGTACAGACGCAATACAGCTCTCACCCGATGGTAGAGTTTTTTGAGATGATGGTGGTTACGCAGTTGTTAGCACTTGAAATTTCTGTTCGGCTTGGGAATGATGTGGATATGCCTAGGAACTTGGCTAAGAGTGTTACAGTAGAATAATAAAGGTTAAACTTGATTGATTCACTACTTAATATTTTTATCACTGGTTTAATAGGTATAATACTTGCTTATTTAATACCTATACCTAAAAATATTATGAATTATATTGCTTTAGGGGTATTAGGTTTTTTAAGTCTATCATTTATTTATATATTTTTTGCAATGAATTACAGTATATTAAATAATTTTCAAAGTTGGGGAAAATCGATTTTTACAACCTTATTATCTTTATTTTCTTTGGCTATATCATTTTATACTATTCATCTATTTAAAAAAATGTGGAGATATATAAAACTATCGGAAGAAGAGAACTAATATATAATATTGTAGGGTGTTGTCCCACGACAACACCAACACTTCAAACGTCTATATAAAATCTGATTTTCTCATCATTCATATTCATGGTGTTGTAAGGGTACAACACCCTACGGTGGTTATTGCATTGGGATGTTTATTTTGGATTGTATTGAAGGTGCGGTGGCAACCGCACCCTACAGGTTCTTTTGAAACCACTCTTCACACAAAGTTTTATAGATTATTTTGTAAGCTTCTAATTTTTCTACATCGTATGCACCATCAAAATAAGCCTTAAAAAACACTCTTTGCATCTTCACATCGAGTCCGAACTCCACACAAACACAAGCTATATCAAAATATCTGTCATTCACTCCTGTATATTCAAAATCAATAAAATTTATATCATTAGAGAAAAAGACATTTTGTGGATTTAAGTCATTGTGACAGAGAACGTACTCTTTTTGGTAATGCTCAATAGTGCTAGTATCTGTTTGTAACTCTATAGGCTCTGTATCTATACTGATGCTATGTAGTTTTTGTAAAGTCTTGGCTAAAAGTTTTAACTCACTTTTATCTAGTTTACCCTTATGCTCACCCTCTAAAAATGAAAATACCATAAAACCATTTTGACTATCAAAAACCAATGGTTCTGCAGTGATGCCCTTTTCAAATGCCAAATTTTGTACTTTCCATTCAAAGTCTCTGTTTATATCATCTCTAAGTAACTTACGGACAATATTCTTCACCCCATCTACCACAAGCAGATAATTCTCATTACAATACCCTTGATGTTCCAGTAATGTGCAAGACTCAATAGTCTTATCACTAAAAAATGGATGCTTTTTGAGTTGTTCTATCATTGCTTAACGAGTGTATGGTTTTGCATCTTGTAGATATGATTGGCTATGCGATTACAGTCGTCTATGTCGTGGGTGACCATGATGGTATGGAGCTGATGCTCTTGGGTAATTTTCTGTACGAGTTCGAGCATCTCTATACGCGTAGCATCATCTAAGCCAGAGAAGGGTTCATCTAGCAATAATACAGGCTCTCTTCGCATGAGTACACGTGCCAAAGCCACACGCTGTTGCTGTCCGCCTGAAAGTTGAGAGGCTAGTTTATGTTCATACGCTTCAAGCCCTACTTCTTTTAAAATATCTTGGACTTTCTCTACCTCTTCAATGCTGTCTTTTAACGTTTTATTGACCCCTAACAAAATATTTTTTTGTACGCTAAGGTGTTCAAAAAGGTTATGGTTTTGAAAGAGGATGGTAATAGGACGCTTTTCAACACTTAGCCCTAAAAGTTCCTGTCCATCAAGCATCACAGAACCCTTCATCGGTTCTATAAACCCTGCTACTATATCTAACAAAGTAGACTTACCACTTCCACTCTGTCCTAAGATAGCTACTACTTCAGAAGGCTTTACTTCTAAGTTATAGGTGTAGAGGTCATCTGCATTTTTGTATTGGTATTGTAGGTTATTTATTTTTAGCAATGTTATCTCCATTGAACAATCTTGGTATTAAAACAAATACACTTAATACAAGCACCAAAAGCACCAAAGCCACCCCTGCAGCATCCGCATTCCTATACGACCCCATCAACTGATAGAGGTACCAAGGCAAGGTACTAAATTCATCTGACCCAAAGAGTGCTATGATACCCAAATCTCCTAGAGAAAAACAAAACGCCAAAGCAAAGACATACCCTAAAGAAGACTTGATGTAAGGGTATTCTACGTAAATCCAACGCTGTAACTTTGTAAGCCCCAGCGAAAAAGAAAGCTTGTCATAGCGTTGTGCCGTTTTATGCATGGCAGGAGTGAGTACAGAGAGTGCGAAAGGCAGTGACATCAACACATTTGCCGTAAGCAGTGCAGCAGTTGCCCAGACTACCTCAGAGCCTTCTGTCTTTTGATAGAGTAGAAAAAATCCTAGTCCCATTACTAATGAAGGTATGGCTAAATAGAGATTTCCAGAGAAAGCGATAATGCCATCTAAGAGTTTTGCAAAAGGTTTTGTTCCTAACCGCGTGTTAAGAGAAAAGTTTCGTCTTGTATGGCTCAAGGCTACAGCGATAATGACAGTCAAAATACTAGAGACCGTTGACAAAGAGATAGAAGTCATAAAAGATTTGATAAACAGTGGTGCTTGAAAGATACGCCCAAAGTCTGCACCTATACCATCAACAACGATGACAACCAAAGGCAAGACAAAAAAGAGTGTAAATAACCCGATGATAAACCACTGTATAACTTGTAAAACTTTAGCTTCCTTCCATGGGATGAGAGTATGACTTATTTTTAGGTTAGAAAGTCCTGTTCTGAATCCTGAGGAGAGTACCACAAGCACAGCAGAGATGCTTAGTTGAATGAGAGCGAGTTTCAGTGCCAATCCTATGTCAAAGTCAAGTCTTACTGCTTCGTAAATGGCAACTTCTAAAGTATTGTAGCTTGGGCTACCACCTAAGAGAAGTACCACAGCAAAAGAAGTGAAACAGAGTAGGAAGATAGTAGAACCAATACTTAACAGGGTAGATTTTAATGCTGGATACTCCACATAGAGAAACCTCTCAAACACGGAAAAGTTTAAAGACTTTGCAAGTTTGTATTTCTCTTTGGGTATGGACTCAAAGCTATGCAACAGGGCACGCGATGCAAAAGAGGCATTGAGATAAACATGAGCTAGAAGTATCCCTCCCAGACCATAAATGTAAGAGCCAAAGGAGTGGTCAAAGAGAAAAAGGCTGGCTTGATTGAGGTAGCCATTACGCCCAAAAATGCCGATGAGTCCAAAAACTACGATGAGCGTAGGCAAGACCAAAGATGAGGAGAAAAGTGCTACGAGTAATCCTCTACCCCTAAAGTGACTCTGATGTGCCAATGCCCATGCAAGCAGTACCCCAACAACAAGTGATAAAATGGTAGATAAAAAAGCTTGATAAAGTGTGAACTTGAGCAATCCATAAATACGGTTATCTAACTGCGTAAACAGACTGCCTTCTTGTGACCCATAGAGTGTTAAAAAAAGTAAAAATGCAAAACCCAATAAGCTCAACGCTATAAAAGCCCCAGGTAACACTGCACTTTTAAATCGTATCAAGCCCTTGAACATCGTTACTTCTGTATGGCTTCAAGCCACTCATTGATGATAGCTTTTCTTTCTCTCTGCACTGTTTTCCCATCCATTAGTATCATCTCTTTTGGATGTACCAAAGTCTCGTAAGCTTGAGGCAGAGTACTCTTTACTACAGGATATGCCCAGTTGGCTGTAGGGATGATGTCTGCAAAGGTTTGCGTATGTAAAAAAGCGAGAAATTGTTTGGCTAACACTTGATGTTTAGAGCTTTTAAGTACCGCTGCCACTTCTATCTGCCCGTAGTGTCCCTCTTTAAAAGCTGCAGCTTTAATATCTGTTCTGTTTTCATCGATGATGTGATAGGCAGGAGAAGTCGTATAGCTTAGCACCATATCTGCCTCACCCTTTAAAAAAAGTCCATAGGCTTCTGACCAGCCTTTTGTAATGGTAAGTATATGTGGAGCCAAACGCTTCCAGTACTCCCCTGATTTGTCTCCATAAATGGACTTTACCCATAGGAGTAAACCCAAGCCTGCTGTAGAAGAACGAGGGTCTTGGATGACGATTTTGAACTCTTTAGGCATATTTGCCAAAGCTTCAAAAGAGTCTGGTACATTTTTTAGTTTGTCAGTGTTATAGACAAAAGCAAAAAAGCTATAGTCAAACGGAGCAAAGGTATCATCATTGTATGGTGCAGGCAAATCTAGCTTTGAGGTGTTAAGTTCATGAGGTACAAAAAGTCCTGTCTTTTTAGCCACCTGTGCTATGCTTGTATCTAGCCCTAAAAGTACATCTGCTTTGGTACGTTTACCCTCTAGTTGTATCTTACGTAAAGCCCCTATGGAGCTAGAGAGTCCTACAAATTTTAACGTACAGTTGTGTTCTTTCTCAAAAGCTTTTTTTATCTTAGGTGCTGGACCCCATGTGGCAGCAAAGGCATCATAAGTATAGATAGTAAGTGTAGGTTTTTCTGTTGCAAGAACAGTGAGAGTGAGAAGTAAAAAAAGTTGTAATAGTTTTATCATAAAATGATTATACCCCTAATTTGCCTTGTCTATTATTACCCACAAACTTTAGTACAAAGATAGAATCTGGAATCTCTGTAAAAACAGAAAACATCTCTTTTTCTAAAAGTGCCATAATGGTTTTGTAGTCGCCATGTATCTGTGTACTAAGTTCATTACGCACCACCTCAACAGTACCTTCTTTTTCAAGCTGTGAGATAAAAGCCAAGATAGGCGCTTCAAACTCTTGCTGAAGTGGGTACATACTGATGTCTACAGAGATTTCCATTAGAAATCATAACCTACAGTAAAACCAAAGGTTCTTGGGTCACCTTGCTGTGTATACAATTCGGTTGCATAGCCATTCCCTGGATTGTTTCCAAAAGTACCAAATCCACGTACCTGATACGATTCATCCGTAAGGTTTTTACCCCAGACCGATATCGTAAAATCATTATACATATATTCTATACTTGCATTGAGCAGTGTGTATGATTTTGCTTTTTCATTATGTCTATTTGAAAAGTAATAACTGTCTTTACCAAATACATTTGTCTTTAATACAAATGCATCACTTAACATATAGTCAAATCCAATAGTATATTGATATTTTGGAGACTGTGCAGGAGTTCGTCCGTTTACATTGAGTGAGCTTGGGTTCGGATCAACATATTCATCAAATGTTGCATTTAAAAGACCAAGCGTTGCATAAAGATGTAAAGCATCATTTGCTTGATAATCAACTTCTGCTTCTGCCCCATAGTAAGTACCTCTTGCTGCATTTGCTAAATAATCAGTAAAATCTGTACTACCATTAGCACGTACTGTAACAACTGAACTTTTCACTTGCTGATCTTTTCTTTTTCCATAAAATAGATTGATACGACTTGTTAATGTATGGTCAAAATAGCTTGAATTAACACCTAAATCTATATTCCATAATGTTTCAGTTTTATATCTTCTTGCTGCATCAATTAATGTATTATCTGGATTTACACCTCCTGGTTTATAGCCTCTTGAAAGTGTTGCATAATACAGTCTATCTGCATTTTCTTGATATGTTAGTCCTACTTTCCCACCAACAAGAACCTCATCAGTATCAATAATAAAATTATCACTATCACTGTAATCAGCTTTCCATTTTTCAACTCTCGCACCTGTTATCACTGTAACTTTGTCATTTACATGTGTATCTAATTGTGCGTAAATAGCTTTTGTTGTTGTGTCATATTTACTAAAAAATGGTGCTGCAAGAAATGTATAATTTCTATTAAAATTTTCTTTATTGTCCTTATAATAAACCCCCACAGTCCAATCTGTCATATCATTAAATATACGTCCGTCTTCTGAAGAAACTAATCTTATATCTATATCTGTTTGCTTTTTATCTCTATTGTATTGGTCAAAAGAACTATATGGGAAAAGAGAAGCATCAAATTCTCCAACATAACTCCAGTCTTCATCATAACTATATGTCATATTGGACTTAGAATGGCTAAGCGTAGAAATGAGTTTCATTGTATCAAAATCATAGGTAGATTTGAGTGCAAAAGCATTTGTTCTTTGCGTATCTTTTCCTGCTTGATCAGCATGAGATGTTCTTGAATTGTCAAAAGTAAAGGCATCATACCCATTATCAACATTAGCATGTAACAAATTTAAGTCTATTACATGTTTATCTGAAACAAACCAGCGCAATTGTGATTTTACATTCAACTCATCTATGTTATTTGTATCATCACGATTTAAAAAACTATTTTTCATAAAACCATCGCTATCGTTTTTATAGACTGAAACCCTACCTATTAAAGTATCTTCCACTAAAGTTCCACCTATCGCAGCACCAAAAGCTTTTGTATTATAGTTCCCAATAGTTGTCTCTACATGTCCTTGCGTCTCTTTAGTTGGTTCATTACTCTGAACACTGACAACACCAGCAAGGCCATTTGCCCCAAAAGTAGTACCTTGTGGTCCCCTAAGTATTTCTATTTGTTTCATATCAAAAAGTGACGCACCAAGTGTTGCATTTGATAAATCAATTCCATCAACGATAAGTCCAACAGAAGGATTAATTGGATTTGCGAATTGACTTCTTTCTCCTATTCCACGTATTTGAATGTATTTTGCTTTAGAAGCACCTGATGTGAAATTTACATTAGGTGTTGTCGCAAGTACCTCTACAAAAGCTTGTGAAGTTTTATCATAAATTTTATCTTCTCCAATAACAGTGACAGAATTTGTTGTCTCTGAAAGCTTCTTGGCTCTAAAGTCAGAACTTACCACAATTGGGTCGAGTGTTACTTCTTCTGCGAAAGAGGTTGTACCTAATACAGCTGAGGCTGTCAGGAGTGAAAGTGTTAATTTTTTGCTTGTCATATATTTTCCT
>DRQB01000199.1 GCA_011330645.1 Campylobacterota bacterium
CGTATCTCCATGCCAGATATCGATATGGACTTTTGTCAGGCACGTCGTCAAGAGATACTTGACTACGTGGTAGAGAAATATGGTCGTGTGAATGTGGCACAAATCATTACTTTTGGTAAGCTTCTTGCCAAAGGGGTCATACGTGATGTTGCACGTGTGCTTGATATGCCTTACTCTAAAGCTGATGCCATGGCAAAACTCATCCCTGATGAACTGGGTATTGACCTTAAAGGTTCGTATGAAAAAGAGCCAAAGATAAAAGAGTTATTGGATAGTGACCCTCAGGCAAAACGTACTTGGGAGTATGCATTAGCACTTGAGGGGCTCAATCGTAATGCTGGAACACACGCAGCCGGTGTAGTTATATCCAATGAGCCACTGTGGCAGAAAACACCACTCTTTAAACCGACAGGACTCGATACGCTTGCGACACAGTACTCTGGTAAGTATGTTGAAGATGTAGACCTTATTAAGTTTGACTTTTTGGGGCTTAAAACACTCACAGTCATCGAAGAGGCACTGCAACTTGTAGAGCGTCGTCATGGCAAACGCATTAACTTTGTGGAAGAGAATATAGAAGATAGAAAAGTGTATGATTATATCTCCACAGGTGAAACTTTAGGACTGTTCCAGATAGAGTCCGCAGGTATGCAGGATTTGGCGAAAAAGCTGAAGCCAGATGGGTTTGAAGATATTATTGCGATGCTCGCACTGTATCGTCCAGGACCGATGGAGTCAGGGATGCTTGATGACTTTGTCGAGCGTAAACATGGACGTCAAAAAATCACTTATGCTTTCCCTGAATTAGAGCCTATACTTAAACCTACCTATGGGGTAATTGTCTATCAGGAACAGGTTATGCAGATTGTACAGACCATTGGTGGCTTCAGTCTTGGTGGGGCGGACTTGGTTAGACGTGCGATGGGTAAAAAGATTAAAGAAGAGATGGACAAACTCCAAGGTGAGTTTGCCGATGGTGCAGTGAAAAAAGGCTTCGATAGACAAAAAGCCTTTGATCTGTTTGACCTCATTGTAAAGTTTGCGGGGTATGGTTTTAACAAATCTCACTCTGCAGCCTATGCGATGGTAACGTTTTATACCTCTTATTTGAAATACTATTATCCAACTGAGTTTATGGCGGCTATCTTAACACTGGAAAAAAACAATACCGACAAAGTAGTCCGTTATGTTGATGAAGTAAAACGTATGGGGATGAAGCTTCTCCCACCTGATATTAACAAGTCAGGACTTGTTTTTGAAGCACGTAATATTGATGGTGATGAAGTAGTAATGTTTGGTATGGGTGCACTCAAAGGTGCTGGAGACATTGCTATCAACACCATGCTTGAAGCAAGAGAAGAGGGCGAATTTAAAGACCTCTCTGACTTTGTCTCTCGTATAGACTCAAGTAAGGTTAACAAAAGAGTGATAGAAACGTTAGCTAAAGCGGGAGCCTTTGATAGCTTTGGGTACTCACGTAAGGCTATTCTCTCACAGATAGATGATATTATAGACATGGCAAAAAAAGCAGGTGAAGCAAAAAAACAAGCGGTTAATTCACTTTGGGGTGATGATGAAGAGATGACTTCTGTGACACTTGAACTCACAGATATGCAAGAGTTTGAACCTATGGAAGTCTTGGAGATGGAAAAAGAGTCGTTAGGTTTCTACGTATCAGGTCATCCACTAGACAAATACCGTGAACAACTTGACGGCATCAACTATACACTAAGTTCTGAAATAGATGACTTGGCAGATGGTTCGCAAGCGATGTTTATAGGGAAGATAGAAAATATCACTGAAAAAATTTCCAAAAAAGGTAATAAATTTGGTATCGCAAACATTATGGATTTGCATGGAAACATTGAACTGATGCTTTTTGAAAATAGACTCAAAGAACTTGAAGAGGACTTTGACCTTACCAAGCCTATAGCCTTTAAAGTGAAGATTACCAAAGATGGTGATTTTACCCGTATGAATATATTGAAAATCTCTAATATCAAAGATGCCAAAAAAGCCAAAGTTAAAGTAGAAAAAGAGGTGAAGCATGTACCAGAACCTGTCCTCCCTCCACTTATACTTTCTCTAAATCTTATGCCAGATGCTAAAACGGTAGAGGAATTGATGTGCTTAGTAGAACGTCACCCTGGGAAACGCCCGTTGGAGCTACATATTAAGTCAAAACTAGCTGATGTGATTATAGAGAGTAAATTAAAAGTCAGTGATTTGATTGTAGAAGAGGCTAAAGAAATAGGGGTCTATTTAGAGGAAACATTAAGTATAGAAGCTTAAATTTTGCACATATATTACATAGATAGATAGTATTATGCATCAATTAAACTCAGTTTTATCTATAAGTATTATAATTCTGAATTATTAACATTAAGGGGATACAATGAAATTAATAAAAGGTTTATTTACACTTATTGGAGCAATCGTCGTGATTGCTGCTATTATAGGTGCAGTAACAATCGGTCCGAAAATCGCAAAGCTTGATCCACAGGCATTACCAGAATACATGAAAATGTTTGACAAAGTATTGACTACAGGTGACCCTGCAAAAGGTATGGTACGTAGAGTCAAAATGGTAATACCAGAAGGTATGACAAAAGCAGAAGCATTTGAAAATGCACTTGATATTATGGATGAAACTGCTGCAGAATATGGATTGGCAATGGTTGACAATAAAACAATGCCAAGAGGAGGAAAGCTTTTCAAAGACGGTGGACTTCTTACGCACATTCGTTCTTACTGTTCTCCAGCAATTGCAGATAAATTTTTAACACACTCAAGAGAATTTATAGGTTTTATGCCTTGTAGAATAGGATTTATAGAAGAGCCAAATGGTGATATTTATATTTATACTATGAGTATGGAACTTATGATTAATGGTGGATATACATTATCTCCTGATTTACTACAACTTGCAAATGAAGTAAGAACTGGTATGTACACGATGATGGAAAAAGCTGCTGCTGGTGATGATGACTAATCTCATTTAAATGCTGTCTCTTTTTGAGATGGCATCTTTCTTCACAATGTTCTAAATTTGGAACATTGTTTCTCTCCTACTTTATACTATCATGTAATAAAAAGACTTTAATTATGAGTAAAATTGTATGCTCTGTGAATAAAAATAAATAAATAAATATCCTTTTTAAAGATTATAGATGGTCTTAATTTTGATGTGATAAACTAAGAAGAATGTATTACATGAAGGAATAATAATGAATAAACTACTACTAGCACTTTTTTGTACCATAGGATTGGTTCATGCAGATGTGCATTCGAATATGGCAAAACCAATATTGACAGCAGAACTGCAAGGTTCTGAAGGAAATAAAGAAAAAGAAATTGATGGACTGATTAAAAAATTGGGGACGATTGGATATTCGACAGTTGCCGCAAATAAAAATATCCAAGTACATTACTATAATAAATTTCAAGAAAAAAATGTTGAGATGATTTCTTTTTTTGGTGTAGTCAATAAAGAGAAAATCCGACCACTACTTTTGGCAAATCCAGATTTTGGGGCCTATGCACCATTTAACTTTTTGGTATATAAGACATTAGATACACAAAGTGATAACAATACTTGGTACGGACATCTTGCCCCTGATACAATGTTAGATATTATTGGCAGTAAAAATGAAGACAATAGAAAAGCCTTTAAAAAGATGGTTGGCTCACTTGACATGCTTGTGAATAAAGAGATGATTCCTGCACTCAGTAAAAAGTTTGAACATACAAAACCTCTCCCTGCCCATGGATTGACTAAATTAGTAAAAAAGTTTGACAATACAGATGATTTAGAAACATTTGTTGAAGATTTTATCTCTGACCATGACGGTCGATTTTCCAAACATGATTTTATTATTGCAGGATTTATTGACTATAAATTCGAATATGAAGATATGGATTTAGAGTTTGATAAATATGATGCTTACTGGGTATCTTTACTTTGTCACTTTAAATTTTCAAATTCTATTTTTAACAGAGGTATACCAGAAGCTGGGATGTTTGCACCATGTTCGGTCTATTTTTATATTCCTAAGGGAACCAATGAACTCCACGTTGGGTATGCGAGTGTAGATAACTGGATTAATGCATTGAATTTTAGAGACCAAAGACGTATTGACTATATGAAAGCGATTGATGCAGAAGTGGTTGAAACTTTTGAAGAAATGGGCTTTGTAAAAGAAAATCAAGAATCAAGTGTTGCATCACAAGCTATATCTAAAGAAAAACAAAATACAGAACTGGAAACTTTAAAAGCAGAGTTGGCAAAAGTCAAGGCAGAACTTGAAGCATTAAAAAAAAAAGAGCAAATCGAAAATAATACAAGTAAAGTAAGTTCAGAAAAAGAACCTGTAGCCAAAGAATCTAGTGAAGAAAAGGTTATCTCTGTTCTACCTACAAAGACATTTAAAACTGCAAAGTTTACTTTGGGGAAAGTTGCCCCAAATGTCCTTTCGGCTTATTATGCAGCACAACCTCAAACGCTTGAGGGGACAAAACAAAATCTTGAGAAGAACGGCTTTACAATTCTTGCACAAACAGAGGTACTTAAAGGACATACGGTACTCACTATTACGAATGCACAACTTCAGGCTACAAACACCTTTTTAGCAACCTTAAATGTTCACGTTAACGGAAAGGATGAGATACGTGTACAAAACCCTTCTTATTTTGCGGCAGCATATCTACAAGATAAATATAGCTATGGACAATTTGGAGATACACTCCATGCATTACAATCGGCATTAGGTGATTTATATGTTGTCAATGATGTTTTTGAAACAACAGAACTTCCAGAGTACCAATTTATGATGGGAATGCCACATTTTGATGATTTTATTGAGGTATCAGAGGGAGAGGATTTAGTGCAAAAAGTAACTTCGCATAAAGCAGAAAAATATGTAGCCTACACCTTGAAACTTCCAAATGGTACTATCTTAGTAGGGCATAAATTAAGAAGTCGAACCAATAAGTTTCTTCACAAAATAAATGCAGAACGTAATACGAATATTTTACCTTATCAGTCGTTGATAAAAGAGGGAAAGGCAATTATTTTAGATCCTAAATATTATTTAGCACTTTCTCTTCCTCTTTTAACTATGTCAGATTTTATGAAAATAGCATCTGCACCAGGGGAAATAGAAAAAGACATTAAGCGGGCATATAAATAATTTTCTCTGTCCTTTGGAGTTTGGGGACAGAGAAATATGGATTTTGAAAACGTATGTTTAGATATATGTCTGGAGACGTATTTTATCTATCTTGTAAGTATGAACTTACACTTTATGTATTGAAGGAAGGGGGAGTCCTCAAAATCCATAATATAAAATGGTTAGTTTTCTTCAGTAAAACCTCCTTGTGTATTGGTGTTATTATCATCTTCCTCATCTTGAATTTGAAGTCTCGCTTCTTGTGCATCAAGAGCTAAACTTGTTACCGTAAACTCTCTTGTAATACGTGCTTTTTTTTCTACATCTTTTGCATGTAATGCTGAGAGAGACAATATCAGTAGGATGAGACTATAAAATATTTTTCTTATCATGGTTTACCTCAATTTAAATATTCCGAAATGATTGTTTCGAATAGAGAAATTGTAATGCAATTTTATTACCACTTTATTACCCAAAACAATGAGTGAAACTGTATGGAATCGTAACATATAGATTAATATATATAGTATTGAGAGTATTTTTTGTGTAGTATTGGAACAAATAAATAATATAACTTTTTGATAACCACACATTCAATTATCTTAGACCTAATTAGTGCTAAAATCATTTTACTAAATATTAATTTTAAGGAATATATATGTCACAATTACCAAAAATCATATGGTCAAAGATCGATGAAGCACCAGCATTAGCTACGTATTCATTGTTACCAATCGTAAATGCTTTTACTAAAGCAGCAGGCGTTGAAGTGGTTACTTCAGATATCTCACTTGCAGGTAGAGTACTTGCAGCTATGGGAAAAGCAGAAGATGAACTCTCTAAACTTGGTGAGGTTGTTTTACAACCAGATGGAAACATTATCAAACTTCCAAATATTTCAGCATCTATTGGTCAACTTAAAGACTGTATCGCCGAGTTAAATGAGCAAGGTTATGACCTTCCAGCATTCCCAGAAAATCCAGCGAATGCAGAAGAAGAAGCAATCAGAGCAAAATATAACACATGTTTAGGTTCTGCGGTTAATCCGGTACTAAGAGAAGGTAACTCAGACAGAAGAGCAGCAAAAGCTGTGAAGAAGTTTGCACAAAACCATCCACACAGACTTAAAGCATTCCCTGAAAATGCAAAATCATATGTGGCACACATGGCAGGTGATGGCGATTTCTACGGAAATGAAAAATCAGTCACTATGGACAAAGCACAAAAAGTCACTATCGCACTTAATGGTAAAGAGTTAGCAACAATTGATGCACTAGAAGGTGAAATTCTAGATGGTACATTTATGTCTGTGGCTAAACTTAAAACATTTATCGCTAAAACAATCGAAGATGCAAAAGCAAACGGTGTTTTATGGTCTATCCACCTTAAAGCAACGATGATGAAAATCTCTGACCCAATTATGTTTGGTCATGCATTTACAGTATTCTTCCAAGAAGTATTTGACAAGTATGCAGATGAGTTTGCAGAGCTTGGTATTAAACCAAACCAAGGTATGTCTGATTTAGAGAAGAAAATCGCTGGACATCCAAAAGAAGCTGAAATCAAAGCAGCATTCCAAGCAGTAGTTGAATCTGATGCTCCAGAAATCGCAATGGTTGATTCTGACAAAGGACAAACAAACTTTAATGCATCTAACGATGTAATTATTGATGCTTCTATGCCAGTTGTAGTAAGAGAAGGTGGTAAACAGTGGAACAGAAATGGTGACGCAGTTGAATGTGTGGCTGTAGTTCCTGACTCTACATATGCAATGTTCCACGAAGAAATGGTAGCAGATTGTGTAAAAAATGGTCAATACGATGTAACCACTATGGGTTCAATGGCAAACGTTGGTCTTATGGCTCAAAAAGCAGAAGAGTATGGTTCTCACCCAACAACATTTGAACTTGAAGAAGCTGGAACTGTAACGGTAACTGCTGAAGATGGTACAGAACTTATGTCGTTTGAGTGTGAAAAAGGTGATATCTGGAGAATGTCTAGAGCAAAAGATATCCCTATCAAAGACTGGGTAAGACTTGCAGTTGAACGTGGTCAAATCGAGCAAGTACCTGTTATCTTCTGGTTAGATGAAAACAGAGCACATGATGCAGAGATGATTAAAAAAGCAAAAAAATATCTTGCTGATCTGGATACAGATGGTTTAGATATCCAATTTATGGATGTTACTGCTGCGACAAGATTTACAAATGCTAGAGTAAGAAAAGGTGAAAATACTATTGCTGTTACAGGTAACGTGCTTAGAGATCACCTTACAGATATGTACCCAATCTTAGAGCTCGGGACATCTGCTAAAATGCTTTCTATTGTACCTTTACTTGCTGGTGGTGGTCTTTATGAAACTGGTGCGGGTGGATCTGCACCTAAGCACGTTGACCAATTCTTGGCTGAGGGGCACTTAAGATGGGATTCACTTGGTGAGTTCTTGGCATTGGCTGAGTCATTAAGATTTATCGGTCAAAAACATTCAGATGAAAAGCTAGCTGCATTGACTGCAGGACTTGATGTTGCAAACGAGGGTTACCTTGATAACAACAAAGCTCCATCAAGAAAAGCTGGAGAGCCTGACAATAAAGCTTCTCACTTCTACGTAGCACAATACTGGGCAGAGGCACTTGCAAATGGAGAGAATGCTGAACTTGCAGAGAAATTTGCTCCTGTAGCTGCTGCATTGAAAGAGAATGAAGCGAAGATTATCGAAGAGCTTCTTGCTGTTGAAGGTAAAGCGCAAGATATTGGTGGTTACTTCCATCCAGATGATGCAAAAGCAGAAGCTGCGATGAGACCATCTGCAACTTTAAATGCAATCATTGACGCTATCTAAGTGTCATACTTCGCGAAGGGTTTTCCTTCGCAACCACTTCTTAAGTATCTAGTGTAAAAAGATACTCTTGAGACATCTGTCTCACTTAACATAGGGTTGATGTAGCCTCTTTTGTCGCAAAGCATAATTGATAACAAACATTATGATTTATGTTTTGCTTTGAGGTCCCCTATAGTTCTCACTAAAAGGAAGATTTATGAATAAAGGTAAAAAAGTATCGATTATCGGTGCAGGAAATGTTGGCGCGACTGTTGCTTATTCACTTGCCATGAAGGGTGTATGTCATGAGATAGTACTAAGAGATAGAAATATAGAGATAGCTAGAGGTAAAGCCCTAGATATGTCACAAGCTGCCAATGCTGCACGTATGCATACATTGGTTTCTGTGGCAGAAGAAGCCTCAGATATGGCAGGTTCTGATGTTGTAGTGATTACAGCAGGATCTCCAAGACTTCCAGGGATGAGTAGAGATGACTTACTCATGATAAATGCAGAGATTACAAAACAAGTAGTAGAAGATGTAAAAGAACATGCACCAGATGCTATTATTATTATGGTTTCTAATCCTCTTGATGTGATGACTTATGTGGCATTGAAAGCTTCTGGTTTTCCAAAAGAGAGAGTTATTGGTATGGCGGGTATCTTGGACTCTGCAAGAATGGCCCACTTTATCCATGAGAAAATTGGTTATGGTGCAGGACAGATTCGTGCTTCAGTAATGGGTGGACATGGTGATGATATGGTGCCTCTTCCTAAGTTTTCGACAGTTGCAGGTGTTCCATTAACTGACGTTCTTGATGAAGAAGAGATTTTGGAAATCGTGGAACGTACTAAGGGTGGAGGAGCTGAGATTGTCGGTTACCTTAAAACAGGTTCAGCATACTATGCCCCTGCAAAATCAACAGCAATCATGGTAGAAGCTATTTTAAAAGACACAAAGCAGATTCATCCTTGTGCAGTACTCCTTGATGGTCACTATGGACACTCTGATGTAGTTTCTGGTGTACCGGTAGCATTGGGTGCAAATGGAGTTGAAAAACTCTTTGAAATGACACTGAGTGAAAACCAGAAAAAGAAATTTGCAAAAAGTGTTGACTCTGTTAGAGGTATGATTGATGTACTTAAAGAGAAAAACTTTTTTGATTAATAGTAACACTTGTAAAGGATAAAATATGGAATATAGAATAGAAAAAGACACAATGGGAGAGATGCAAGTCCCTGCCGATAAATACTGGGCTGCACAAACACAAAGATCGGTACATAACTTTCAAATAGGTAATGAAAAAATGCCTCTTGAAGTGGTATATGGATTTGCAAACTTGAAAAAAGCCTGTGCTTTGGTAAACAACAGTCTTGGTCGTCTAGACGATGAAAAAACAAATGCCATCGCTAAAGCATGTGATATTGTACTCTCTGGTGAGCTTGATGATAACTTTCCATTGGTTGTATGGCAGACAGGTTCAGGTACACAGTCTAACATGAACATGAATGAAGTGGTTGCTAACAAGGCAACTGAACTTCTAGGTGCAGATTTTACAAAAGAACATTTGGTACACCCTAATGACGATGTAAACAAAGGGCAAAGTTCTAATGATACCTACCCAACAGGTATGCGTATCGCTGAAGTAGTGGCTGTAACAGATAATCTTATTCCTGCACTTAATCAACTTAAAAATACACTGGACAGCAAAGCAAAAGCATTTGCTGATGTGGTAAAAATAGGTAGAACACACTTACAAGATGCGACACCACTTACACTTGGACAAGAGCTCTCTGGGTATGTTGCGATGCTTGAGACAAATCTCAAACAAATTAATGATGCATTGGTGTATTGTAGAGAACTTGCCATCGGTGGAACTGCCGTAGGTACGGGGCTTAACTCTCACCCAGACTTTTCAAATCTGGTTGCCGAACAACTCAATACCTTTATGGGGAAAGACTACGGTTTTGTATCTCAACCAAACAAATTCCATGCACTAACAGGACATGACGCTGAAGTAGTACTTTCAGGAGCACTCAAGGCACTTGCAGCAAACTGTATGAAGATTGCTAACGATGTAAGATGGTTGGCCTCAGGACCAAGATGTGGACTAGGCGAGATCGAAATTCCTGCGAATGAGCCAGGTTCTTCTATCATGCCAGGTAAAGTAAACCCTACACAGGCAGAAGCACTTACGATGGTAGCTGTGCAGGTGATGGGTAATGATGCAGCCGTAGGTTTTGCAGCATCACAAGGTAACTTTGAACTTAATGTCTATAAGCCAGTGATTGCATACAATATCCTCCAATCAACCAAACTGCTTGCAGATGCAATGAGAAGTTTTGATACAAACTGTGCAGTAGGAATTGAACCAATTAGAGCAAATATTGATAAATTCTTAAATGACTCACTTATGTTGGTAACAGCACTCAATCCGCACATTGGTTATGAAAATGCAGCAAAGATTGCAAAAACAGCACATGCCAATGGTACAACATTGAAAGAGGAAGCCGTAGCACTTGGACTCATGTCTGCTGAAGATTTCGATAAAAATGTAAAACCTGAAGAGATGATTGCGCCTAAGGCGTAATCTTTTTTAGCTCCTGTTACCAAAAGGAGCAACTTTCTCCCACCTTTTTAAATAAGACAATTTTACTCTTAATTGTGTGTAGATATTTAACACATTCCAAAAAAACCTATGAACTCTTATATATTTAATCATATATTATTATGTTTAGGCGTATAATGTATGCATTATATAAAAAGGAGTACACGTGAATATTCATGAGTATCAAGCGAAACAAATATTCCAAAAGTATGGTGTTCCAACACCTAGAGGTATCATCGCCAATACACCAGAGCAAGCGGTAGCAAATGCAGGTGAACTTGGTGGAAGTGTATGGGTAGTAAAAGCCCAAATCCACGCAGGTGGTAGAGGACTTGGTGGTGGTGTAAAACTTGCTAAATCAAAAGAAGAAGTAAGAGATTTGGCAACTGAGATTCTTGGTATGACTTTGGTAACACACCAAACAGGACCTGAGGGAAAATTAGTTCAAAAAGTATATATCGAAGAGGGTGCAAACATTGTAGATGAGTTGTATCTTTCTGTTGTACTTGACAGAGCAGCTGAAATGCCTATTATCATGGCTTCAACTGAAGGTGGTATGGATATTGAAACTGTAGCACATGAGACACCAGAAAAAATCATCAAAATTGCAGTAGATCCTGCATTTGGTTTCCAAGGGTATCATGGTAGAGAGCTTGTATTTGGTTTAGGTATCACAGATAAAGCAGAACAGAAAAAGATGATAGATTTTGCTAAAAAAGTCTATACACTGTATATGGAAAATGATGCTGAAATGATTGAAATCAATCCACTTATCAAAACAGCAGAAGGAAACTTCCTTGCACTTGATGGAAAAATGGGATTTGATGACTCTGCACTTGGACGTCACCCAGATATTGAAGATATGAGAGATATTTCTGAAGAAGATCCAGATGAAAGAGAAGCATCTCAGTATGGTCTTTCTTACATCGCTCTTGATGGTGAGATTGGTTGTATGGTAAATGGTGCTGGTCTTGCGATGGGTACAATGGATACGATTAACTATATGGGTGGAACACCTGCTAACTTCCTTGATGTTGGTGGTTCAGCAAATGCTGAGACAGTGGCAAAAGGATTTGAAATCATTCTTAAAAATCCAAATGTAAAAGCTATTTTTGTAAATATCTTTGGTGGAATTGTAAGATGTGACAGAATTGCAAATGGTATTTTGGAAGCAACAAAACTGGTAGATGTAAATGTACCAGTGATTGTTAGACTTGATGGAACAAATGCTCCTGAAGCAGCAGAGATTCTTAAAAATGCAAATATCGACAACGTAATCGCAGCAACAGACCTCGGTGATGGTGCAGCAAAAGCAGTAGCAGCGGCAAAGGGAGAGTAATAGATGTCAATTTTAGTAAATAAAGATACAAAAGTAATTGTTCAAGGTTTTACAGGTGGAGAAGGTACTTTCCATGCTGAGCAATGTATGGATTATGGTACACAAATTGTAGGTGGTGTTACACCAGGAAAAGGTGGACAAACTCACCTCGGAAAACCAGTATTTAACACAGTAAAAGAAGCTGTACAAGCAACAGGTGCTACAGTATCTATGGTATTTGTTCCACCAGCATTTGTTGGTGACGCAGTAATGGAAGCAGCCTCAGCAGGTATCGAACTTGCAGTGATTATTACTGAAGGTGCACCGGTACGTGACATGCAAGCAGCTAAAGCATGTGCGGTTAAAAATGGTATGATGACTATCGGGCCAAACTGTCCAGGTGTGATTACTGCTGATGAGTGTAAAATTGGTATTATGCCAGGTAATATTTTCAAAAAAGGAAATGTTGGTCTTATCTCTAAGTCAGGTACATTGACATACGAAGGTGCAAACCAAGTGGTTAAAGAAGGTTTCGGTATTACTACAGCAGTAGGTATCGGTGGAGATCCAATTATTGGACTTTCATATAAACAACTTCTTAAAATGTTCCAGGAAGATCCAGATACAGAAGCGATTGTAATGATTGGTGAAATTGGTGGAGATCTTGAGATTCAAGCAGCGAAATTCATTAAAGAAAATATCACTAAACCAGTTGTTGCTTTCATCGCAGGTCAAACGGCACCAGCAGGTAAAAGAATGGGGCACGCAGGTGCGATTATTTCTGGATCTGCGGGAACTGCAAAAGAAAAAATGGATGCTCTTGAAGCTGCAGGCGTAAAAGTTGTTGTTTCTCCAGCAGAAATTGGTAAAGCAGTAAAAG
>DRQB01000200.1 GCA_011330645.1 Campylobacterota bacterium
CTCAACCCTGTAGGAATTCATTTTCATATAGGCTCTCAGCTCACAAAATTGTCACCTATTCAAGAGGCAGCAAGTATTGTAGCTGACTTGGTACGTTCACTTAAAGCGATTAAAATTGATATTAAGTTTTTTGATGTAGGTGGAGGGATTGGTGTCGTGTATGATGATGAAGTGACTATTTCAGCAAGTGATTATACACAAGCCATTTTCCAGGCAACCAAAGGTTTGGATGTAACACTTTTGTGTGAACCTGGTCGCTACATGGTAGCCAATGCCGGTGCATTTTTTACAAAAGTATTGTATGAAAAAAACAATGACGGAAAACGTTTTGTTATCGTTGATGGTGCGATGAATGACCTTATCCGTCCAAGTCTTTACAATGCTTATCACAAAATAGAAACAGTGGGAGTAGAAGGTGAAAAAACAGTTGCAGATGTGGTGGGACCTGTGTGTGAGAGTGGAGACTTCTTTGGTAAAGATGTTCCTTTGCCACCCTTAGAACACAATGATCTTTTGGTAGTGCAGTCTGCTGGAGCATATGGATTTACCATGGCAAGCAATTACAATACCCGTGCAAAACCAGCAGAGGTAGCACTCCAAGGTGGAAAAGACAGAATAATAAGAAAGCGTGAAACGTATGAAGACCAAGTACGTTTGGAGTTAGAGTATTTACAATAATATATCATCGTTTCAAGAGGTTTTATCCTTTTGGCGTTATGATTCAATAAAAAAGGCTTGTGATGACTTTAGATGAGTTAAGAGTTAAGATAGACAGCATTGATGACACCCTTTTAAAACTTTATAATGAGCGTATGGAGTTAGTACACCAAGTAGGGGAAGTAAAGAATACAACGGGTGCACCTATTTATCGTCCTGAACGTGAACAAGCTATTTTAAATCGTTTAAAAAGTCAAAATAATGGAAAACTTACGGATGCTGCCATTGATGCACTCTTTTTAGAAATGTTTGCTGTAGCCAGAAACTTGGAACTTCCAGAAGGTGTTGCATTTTTGGGACCAGAAGCAAGCTTTACCCACCAAGCAGCAGAGAGTAAATTTGGTGCGATGTCTTCTTATATTCCTATGGGGTCTATCCAGGGTATTTTCCGTGAAGTAGATAAAGGTACAGCCAAATTTGGTGTGATACCTATAGAAAACTCATCCAATGGTATTGTGAGTGATACCATTAATTGTTTGGATGAGTACAATCTTAAAATTATTGCAGAAGTGATGATTGATGTACATTTTGCCTTTGCTACTTTATCTGAAGATATCAAGCAGATTAAGAAGATTTATTCTAAAGACATTGCGTTTGGTCAGTGTCGTCTTTTTTTACAGGATTTAGGTTTAGATGAAGTAGAGTTAGTGCCTGTAGAGTCCACAGCAAAAGCAGCAAAAATGGCAGCAGAAGATGAAAATACTGCAGCGTTGTGTCCAGCTATTGCTGCTAAGCTTTATAATCTTCCTATACGTTTTAATAATGTGGAAGATAATACGAACAACAGAACACGTTTTTTTATCATTAGTAATTTTGAGAATGCATCTTCGGGTGATGATAAGACATCATTACTTGTACGACTTTCTAACAAACCAGGTTCTTTGGTAGATTTTTTAAATCATTTTGAAGAAGCAGGTATTAATCTAACGAAGATAAAATCACATATTGTTGAAGGTGAGTCCATTTTCTTTATAGAGTTTCATGGGCATAAGGATGATGAGAATGTCAAGCCGATATTAGAAAAATTAAAAGATGAAATTAAAGTATTGGGCTCTTATGTTCGAGAAACTGATGACGTCTAAAAAATTAAAAATTAAGAGTTAAAAATGAGATATAACAAAGTACTTGAAAATATAAAGACGTATGAAGCTGGAAAACCTATAGAGTTGGTAGTACGTGAATTTGGGATTGCATCGGAAGATGTGGTAAAGTTAGCATCAAATGAAAACCCTATAGGTACCAATCCTGTAGTAGAAAAAACTATCATAGCCAATGCAAGTAAAGCACATCTTTATCCTGATGACTCTATGTTTGAACTCAAAGATGCACTGGCATCAAAATATACGGTGGGTGAAGAAAATATTATTATCGGTGCAGGCTCAGACCAAGTATTGGAGTTTATCGCACGTGCAGTACTTGATGAAAATTCTTCTGTACTTATGTCTGCTGTCACTTTCGCAATGTATGAGATTTACGCTAAGCAGATGGGTGCAAAAATATATCGAACAGCAAGTTTTGAACATAAGTATGATGAATTTATGGAAGCATACCGTATGTACAAACCTAAAATTATTTATCTGTGTACCCCCAATAATCCAACAGGAGATGCTACATCAAAAGAAGCTGTATTGGAGATTATTAATGCAGTGGATGAAGAGACATTGATTGTCGTAGATGGTGCATATATGGAATACGCTGCTGCCAAAGACAGTAAATATGCTATTGCACCTAATGATTTACTTGATTTCCCTAATGTGATTTATCTGGGTACTTTCTCTAAAGCTTATGGCTTAGGGGGCATGCGTGTCGGTTATGGTATTGCGCAAGCTGAAATGATTGAAGCGCTTTATAAAATGCGTCCCCCTTTTAATATTTCGACATTATCGCTTGCTGCTGCGATAGCTGCATGTAAAGATAATACGTTTGTGGAAGAATCTATTGCTTTACACCAAGAACAAATCAAACGTTATGAAGCTTTTGCCAAAGAGAATGGATTTGCATATATTGAGAGTTATACAAACTTTATTACCTATTTATTCACAGATGATATGGATTCGACAAAAATAGCAGATGCTCTGTTAAAACGAGGAGTAATCATTCGTAATCTTGCTTCCTATGGAATGAATGCTATGCGTATTACTATAGGAACACAGAGACAAAATGACATCTTTTTTAGACATTTTTTAGAGGTTATCGCTTGAAAAAAGTTGCTGTGGTGAAAGGCTCTGAAGTAAAAATACAAACGTTTAATTTAGAGGATTTTATCCAAGATAAAGAGAGTCGTGCTACCATAATAACCATCACAAAGAAAGAATTGAAAAAACTAGCTGATAGTTTAGGATTAGACTATGCAGATAAAGATATTGTATTGAGTAAAAAGTTACTGAATGCATATTTGTCAAAGAGATAAGAAGAGGGTATGGATATCAAAAATTATTCTATAGATGAACTGAATGCATTGGCTGCGGATATTAGAGAAAAAATATTGGATACAGTGAGTAAAAATGGAGGACACCTCTCTTCTACTATGGGTGCAACTGATTTAATCGTGGCAATGCATAAAGTATTTGATGTGGAAAAAGATCCCTTTATTTTTGATGTGAGTCATCAAGCCTATGCACATAAGTTGCTTACAGGACGATGGGAAGACTTTGATAGCCTCCGTCAATTCAGTGGGATTTCTGGTTATACCAAACCTAGTGAGTCTAAGTATGATTATTATGTTGCTGGACATAGTTCTACTTCTATTTCTTTAGCTGTAGGTGCAGCAAAGGCCATTGCTCTTAAGGGTGAAAATCGCGTACCCGTAGCTTTTATTGGTGATGGGAGTATGTCTGCGGGCATGGTCTATGAAGCACTCAATGAACTGGGAGACAGAAAGTACCCTGTAGTCATTATATTAAATGACAATGAAATGAGTATTGCCAAACCTATTGGTGCGATTTCAAAATTGCTTTCACAAACCATGGCAGGCTCTTTCTATCAGAAGTTTAAAGGTAAAGTAGAAAAAGTACTTGATCATTTACCTGATGGGGCTTCCTATATGGCAAAACGCTTTGAAGAGTCATTTAAACTGATTACGCCAGGTATTTTATTTGAAGAGATGGGGATTGAGTATATTGGTCCGGTAGATGGTCATGACATAGAAGCACTGATTGAAACAATGGAAGTCGCAAAAGCTTTAGGAAAACCTGTGATTATTCATGCGCAAACGACTAAAGGTAAGGGGTACGAATTAGCAGAAGGAACCAAAGAACATTGGCACGGAGTAAGTGCTTTTGATTTGAAAACAGGGATGGCACCTAAAAAAAATGGAGCCAAAGCTGCCACTGCGATATTTTCTGAAACACTGGTAGAAATGGCAGACAAAGATGACAAAATTGTAGGTGTCACAGCGGCAATGCCCTCAGGTACAGGTATGTCTGCGGTGATTGAAAAGTATCCTGAACGTTTTTGGGATGTAGCTATTGCTGAACAACATGCAGTTACCTCTATGGGACCCTTGGCAAAGGAAGGATTTAAACCTTTCTGTACGATTTACTCAACCTTTCTACAACGTGGATATGATCAGGTAATACATGATATTGCATTGATGGATTTGGGCGTAGCCTTTGCTATGGACAGAGCAGGGATTGTGGGAGAAGACGGAGAGACGCATCAAGGAGCATTTGATATCTCTTATCTACGTGCTATACCAAATATGACACTGCTTGCTCCGTATAATGAAAGCACCATGAAACTCTGTATGGCATTTGCAAAAGAGTACACCCATCCTTGTGCCTTTAGATACCCAAGAGGTGCCTTTTTAGCAGAGGACTGTGAAAGCCCAGTCTATGAACTTGGAAAGTCTGTATTACTCCAAGAAGGTGATGAAATACTCTTTATTGGGTATGGTAACGGAGTAGGGCGTGCCCAAAAAGTAGCAAAGCTTCTTGACCCCAAAGTGGCTATTTTGGATTTACGTTTTGTGAAGCCTTTAGATGTTGAAATGTTAGTGAAGCTGAGTAAAAAATATAAAAAATGGTTTGTTTTTTCAGATTCAGCTAAAAAGGGTGGGGTAGGTTCTGCATTACTAGAATGTTTAAGTGAAAATGATATACAAGATGTAGCATTAACCTCTTTTGAGTATGATGATGCCTTTATTACACATGGTAATACTAAGTTGGTTGAAGAGAGTTTAGGTTTATTGCCAGAGCAACTGGCAAAAAGAATAGTGTAGGGGCAGACTCATGTGTCTGCCCTTTGGAAATGAAGAGTAAAGACACAGGTTTCCCCTATAAGTTGGATTTTAAAAAGTATCTTACGAGATATTTTTTTAAGTTCAGTGACAGTGAACAAATATTTTCAAGGAATTAAAAATGGCTAACGAATACATTTTTACAAGTGAATCGGTAACCGAGGGTCATCCAGATAAAATGGCTGATCAGATCTCTGATGCTATACTAGACTATATCATCGAACGAGATCCACAAGCTAGAGTGGCTTGTGAGACGTTAGTGAGCAATGGTTTTTGTGTTATCGCAGGAGAACTAAAAACAACAGCGTATGCACCGATGCAAGAGATTGCAAGAGGGGTGATAAAAGAGATAGGATATACCGATGCTATGTATGGCTTTGATTATCGAAGTGCAGGAGTACTTAACGGTATAGGAGAGCAGAGTCCAGATATCAACCAAGGAGTTGATAAATCTTGTGGAGAAATAGGTGCAGGTGACCAAGGATTAATGTTTGGATATGCATGTAAAGAAACACCAGAACTTATGCCTCTGCCTATTTCCCTTGCGCATAAAATTACTGCAAAACTCTCTGAGGTTCGTAAAAATGGTACAGTTCCATTTTTACGTCCAGATGGAAAAGCGCAAGTGTCTGTCAAGTATGTGGATGGAAAACCTGTAGCTATTGATACTATTGTTGTATCCACACAACACCATGATAATGTAAGTTTGGAACAGGTACAAAAAGCTGTACTTGAAGAGGTCATTAAAGCCGTGATTCCAGCTGAACTCATGCATGATGACATCACTTATCATATCAACCCAACAGGACGTTTTGTGATAGGTGGTCCACAAGGTGATGCCGGACTGACAGGTAGAAAAATTATTGTCGATACTTATGGTGGCTCTTGTCCTCATGGCGGAGGTGCTTTTTCGGGAAAAGATCCCACAAAGGTAGATAGATCAGCAGCCTATGCAGCGAGATATGTGGCGAAAAACTTAGTAGCAGCAGGTGCTTGTGAAAAAGCGACACTTCAAATAGCATATGCGATTGGTGTGGCAAAACCAGTTTCGATTTATGTAGATACACATGGCACAGCCAATGTAGATGAAATAAAAATCACTGACTGTGTAGCATCACTTTTTGATTTGACACCTAAAGGTATTATGGAAGAGCTTGACTTGTTGAGACCTATCTATAAAAAAACAGCAGCCTATGGACATTTTGGTCGTGAAGACGAAGATTTTACCTGGGAAAAGACGCCAAGAGTAGAAGAGATTAAGCGCTATTTAGGGCTTTAATTGGTGAAAAAGGGCATTGACCTTATTCACAGACAAATTTTAGAGTTTTTAAAGTATTTTTTAAAAATCTTTAGCTATAGTTTGTTTATCTTAATTATAAAGGAATTAATATGGCAGTAGTTATTAATGATACTTGTATCAACTGTGCAGCTTGTATTGACGAATGTCCAGTAGAAGCAATCGTAGATGAGGATGATAATCCAACGGGTGAGGAGTACTACTATGTATATCCTGATAAATGTGTTGAGTGTGTAGACCACTTCGATTCTCCAGCATGTGCGGAAGCATGTCCAACGGAAGATTGTATTACTTGGGATATGCCATTCACTGCTGAGCATAAATCATATTTCTGTGAAGGTGAAAACTACCTTGATGAGAAAGCATATGTATGTGAAAATGCTGATGCGGAAATGCCAATGAGAGATGATATTTCTCTTGAAGACAGAAAAGCACACAGATCAGTTGTAGAAGACTAATCGCTAGACTATTTCAAGACTACGCTTGTAGTCTTGAATCTCCTTATAAAACAACCCCTTTAAAAATTCAATTTATTTTAATACTTTTTTAGATACAATTCCGCCCGAATACTCTCCTCATAACATAATTTGGAAGTAAATAATCGTTTTAGGAATATAAAATGGAACAAACATTATCAATCATCAAACCAGATGCAGTAGCTAAAAATGTAGTAGGACAAATTCTTAGTCGTTTTGAAGCAGCAGGTCTTAGAATCGCAGCAACTAAAAAAATCAGACTTAGTAGAGTAGATGCAGAGGCATTTTACGCTATTCATGCTGAAAGACCTTTCTTTAAGGAGCTTGTAGAGTTTATGGTTTCTGGTCCAGTGGTTGTCACTGTACTTGAAGGTGAAAATGCAATGCAAGTAAACAGAGACCTTATGGGTGCAACTAATCCTGCAGAAGCAGAAGCTGGTACAATTAGAGCAGATTTTGCTGACAGTATCGATGCAAATGCAGTACATGGTTCTGACTCTGTTGAAAATGCAATCAATGAAATTAACTTTTTCTTCGCACAAAGAGAAATTAATTAGGTAATTGAATAAGGAGTTTTCCTTATGAAAATTGTATTTGATAAGGTTGGTTCTACGGCGAAACCATTTGAACTAAGTTCAAATGGTGTTTCGCTTGAAGGAACATTACAAAAAAGTGGTTATCATCAAGTAACTTTAGATGCAAAACTGGGTGGAAACCTTGAACTAGATTGTGATAGATGTGGTAAAACATATGATTACGCGCTTGATTCTAAATTGAGACTTAAGCTAAGTGATTTAGTTTCTGAAGATAAAGATGATTTAGATATAATTGAGTTTTTAGATGGCGAAATTGATATTTTGTACATACTACAAAGCGAAATTACTTCGATTCAAAGTTCTTATCATTATTGTGAAAACTGTGATAATAACGATGATTTTGAAATGGAATTTTAATATTAAGGATATAAAATGGCAGTACCTAAGAGACGTGTGAGTCACACAAGAGCAGCAAAAAGAAGAACACATTACAAATTGACATTACCAATGCCTGTAAAAGATGCAGATGGAACATGGAGAATGCCTCACCACATGAACATGACTACTGGTGAGTACAAAACAACTAAAGCGTAATTGATGATACGCATCGCAATTGACGCAATGGGTGGGGACTTCGGTCCTGAACCTATTATAGAAGGTGTAACCCAAGCACTGGATGAAAAAAAATTCTTGCCTATACTTGTAGGTGATAAAGAACAAATTTTAGAATTTCTCCCACAATATTACATAGATAAAGTTGAATTTGAACAATCTTCTGATGTTATTGCTATGGCAGATGCTGCAACAGATGCATTGAAACGTAAAGACTCATCTATATATAAAGCCGTAGAATTGGTACGTGAAGGAAAAGCTGATGCTGTACTGTCTGCTGGTCATTCAGGTGCAACCATGACAACAGCAACTTTACGTATGGGTAGAATACCTGGGATTAAGAAACCAGCACTTGCCACACTTATGCCTAGCATCACCAAAGATAAAACGTTGGTTTTAGATGTAGGATCTGTGACAGACTGTAAGCCTGAAAACCTTTTTCAGTTTGGTGCTATGGGTGAAGCTTATGCTGAGAAAATCATGAAGATTAAGAACCCTAAAGTGGGACTTTTGGCAAATGGTAGTGAAGATTCTAAAGGGAATGAACTTACTAAAGCAACTTTCCCTCTTTTAAAGGCATTAGATGGTTTCATCGGTAATGTTGAAGGGAAAGACATTTTTAATGGTAAAGTGAGTGTGGTTGTCTGTGATGGATTTACAGGAAATATTCTTCTCAAAACTGCAGAGGGTGCAGTCTCAACTATCTTTGATTTGATGAAACAATATATTCGTAAATCACTGCCCGCAAAAGTGGGTGCACTGATGATGAAAAAGAAAGTTTTTGGAAATATGAAAAAGCAAGTTGATAAAGATGAATATGGTGGAGCACCATTACTTGGGCTCAAAGGTTGTGCTATCATTTCTCATGGGGCATCAAGCCCAAAAGCCATCAAAAATGCAGTGTTTCAAGCTATCTCATATGTAGACTCAGATGTCAATACTACGATAGAATCTCTTTTAGAACAAAATAAGTAAAAAATGACATACCTAAGGAAAGCAAGTTCATAGCTTGCTCTCCATTTTCTCCCCTATTTTTAGAAGTTCCCCATCAAACTTATGGTAAAATAAAGCCATTAATGTGTTAAGGATAACTATGTCACAAATTTATGCTTCATTCAAATCGATAGGTGCGTATGTACCTGAAAAGATTTTAAGCAATGCAGATCTTGAAACGATGGTAGATACTACAGACGAGTGGATACTCAAACGTACAGGTATTAAAGAACGTCATATAGCAGCAGACGATGAAGTAACAAGTGATATGGGTGCAAAAGCAGCAAGGTTAGCGATTGACCGTGCTGACATAGATAAAGAAGAGATTGATTTAGTACTTTGTGCTACAGTCACACCGGATTATTTTAATATGCCTTCAACTGCATGTATTATATCTGATAAATTAGGCATTAAAAATGTACAGGCTTTTGATATTTCAGCAGCATGTAGTGGATTTGTCTATTTATTGACTGTGGCGAAGGCATTTGTTGAGTCCGGTATGAAAAAAAATGTACTTATTGTTGGTGCAGAAAAGTTTTCTTCAATTGTAGACTATACAGACAGAAGTACTTGTATTCTTTTTGGTGATGGTGCAGGTGCAGCAATTATTTCTGCTACAAGTAAGAAAGAAGAAGCTTTTGTAGATGTGCATGCCAGTGCAGATGGCTCTTATGCTGACTTTTTGGTGACACCAGCCCCAGGTACAGTAAATCCTGTCAGTCAAAAAGTGCTAGATGAAGGACTACAGTATGTGCAAATGAAAGGGAATGAAACATTTAAACTTGCAGTGAAAACACTCACAAAAGATGTGAAAGAGATATTGGCTAAGAATGAGATAAATTCTGATGAGATTCCCCACTTTATCCCACATCAAGCAAATTACCGCATCATCAAAGCTGTTGGTGATGCCTTGAAAATGAAAGAAGAACAAGTGGTATTGACTGTAGGTAAATACGGTAATACCTCTGCGGCTTCTATCCCTATGGCAATCAATGATATTTGGGAATCAGGTAGACTTCAAAATGGAGAATTGATGTTACTTGATACCTTCGGCGGTGGGCTTACTTGGGCTTCTGCACTTTTACCTTTTGCAGGGAAAGCTAAATAATTCGTGAAAATAGCTTTTATAGGCGATATCGTTGGTAAACCAGGTCGCCTGATGCTCAAGCGACATCTTAAAAGACTGCAACAAGAACACTTCATTGACTTTACTATAGCCAACTATGAAAATGCCTCACATGGCTTTGGCTTGACTGAAAAAAACTGTGTAGAACTCCTTGGGTATGGCGTTGATATGATGACAGGGGGAAACCACTCTTTTGATAAAAAAGAGATATTGGAAATGTTTGACAGGTATCCTCTTATTCGTCCTATCAATTACCCTAAAGAGACTGCGGGGGAAGGTTTATACCGCACAACTCTTTTAGGGCATGAACTAGCTATTATCAACCTTATGGGACATTACACTATGCCTATGGTCGATAATCCTTTTACGATGATAGTTGAAGAGGTTAAAAAGCTTAAAGAAAAAAATATAAAACATATTATTATTGACATACATGCCGAGGCGAGTTCAGAAAAAAATGCATTACGTCAAATGCTTAAAGCAGATGTCTCTGCAATACTTGGCACACACACCCATGTAGCTACAGATGATTTACAAGTGGTAGATGGTTGTTGTTATGTAACAGATGTAGGACTTACTGGGTGTAGAGATGGTGTCATAGGTATGGATGATGATGTTCCTGTAAAACGATTTTTAACTTCATTAGGGGGGCATTATGATGTGCCTGATACGTGCAAAGCTATTTTGCAAATGGTTGTATTTGAGTTAGATGATGAAGGGTACTGCGTAGGGGCAGAGAAGATTAAAATTCATGATGATAAGCCTAAGATTGTTAATTTTGCTTGGATAGAGTGAATGGATCTTTAGTTTTTTTATTCTTTTTTTCTATAGGATTGCGTTTAAGTATTCTTTTTAATACGTACTTTTTTAGGATCAAAGAGTGCAATGGCTTCTTTTACCATGGGCTCTTGGAGTAGGGTTGAAGGGTCTTTTTCTTTGGCTGCTTCAGTTTCTCCTGCACTTGGGGCAATACATGAGCTTTTCATCTCTATATCTTCTATCATAGAACTTGTATCCGCATCAGAATGTGGAACTGGGATAGGCTCAACCACCTTATTTTCTTTAGGTATGGAAGTATCAACTACTTTTTTTTTAGGAATATTGACTATCTTAGTTTCAAAACCAAAACACTCTTTTACAAACATATTGATGACTCCCCAGTGGGTAATGAGAGATTTCTTCTCATCTGCTTGGGCTTGGGATTCCCATGTAAGTTTGTTTTCTTCAAAAGAGACAAAGTCAATATTTTTTTCAAAACATGTTCCTAAGTCATAGTCTCTGTCGTAAATCTTTTTCACCA
>DRQB01000201.1 GCA_011330645.1 Campylobacterota bacterium
AAAACAAGCCCTTCTTGAACTTGATCAAGAGTTAAGTTATCAAGGATATTTCTATAGTAAACCTATCAAAGCAGATGAGTTTACTAAAAAGTTTTTAACCTAAAGGTTTATCTAAAAGACAATTTGCCCATCATTTTGCATACGCATAATAATACCCTTGGCCATCTCATGACCTTGGTAGGCAGCTTTTCTACAGTACTCTATGGCTTTCTCTTTGTCTTCTTCACAACCTAAGCCCATGTCGTACAATGCACCGAGGTTAAACTGTGCTTTGGCATTGTTGGCGTTTGCTGCTTTGCTAAAGAGGATAAAGGCTTTTTTATAGTCCTGTACGACGCCACGCCCTTCTTTGAACATCGCTCCAAGGTTGTTAAATGCATCGATGTTTCCACGTTTGGCTGCTTCTTCGTACCAAAATGCTGCCTCAGATTCATTCTTTTCACAGCCTTCGCCATTTTCAAGCATAAGTGCTACTTCAAACTGTGCGAGAGGTACTTCTCTCGTTGCAGCTTCTAAGTAGTAGTCAAACGCTTTTTTCGTGTCTTGTGGTACGCCGTGCCCTCTAAAATAGAGGAAACCTAAGTAGTAGTATGATGTTGGTTCTTTTTTCTCTTCCAGTGCTCTGTAGAGTTCTAGTGCTTTGTCATACTCTTTTGCCAGAAGTGCTTCATACGCTGATTTTACAAGTTCTTGCATTATACACCAAACCCTTCAAGCTCCGCAGAGACTTTAGTCATTTTATTGTTCGCATCTTCGAGTGCCTGTTTATTCTCAGCAATC
This sequence comes from Campylobacterota bacterium, assembly GCA_011330645.1. Classification (GTDB taxonomy): domain Bacteria; phylum Campylobacterota; class Campylobacteria; order Campylobacterales; family Sulfurovaceae; genus Sulfurovum. The sequence goes on from DRQB01000201.1 coordinate 781, forward strand.
ACCGCTTCAGGTGCATTGGCAACAAATCTCTCGTTGTTTAGCATCCCGTTTAATTTTTGTATCTCTTTTTCAAGCTTCTCTTTTTGACGTGTAAGTTTTGTGATGATAGGCGTCATGTCTATCTCACCAGTTGGTAAGTAGACTTCAAGATTGTCAGAAACATCCGTAATACTGTCTGTAACTTTGCTATCTACAAATTCAATTTCAAGTACTTTAGCAAGTTTCTCTATGAATGGTTTAGCCATCGTTGTATCTATAGCTGTAGTATCATCTAGTTTGATGTAGGCTTTGTCTATTTTGGAGTTCCCCATATCTATGACCACTTTTGCACGGCGAAGTGCGGTGATAGACTCTTCGATGATAGCAAACATCTTCTCTGCTTCTTCATCTTTGGCAATGGCTTTAGGGAAGTGCATCACCATGAGTGATTCACCTTCCTCAAGTGTTGTACCACTGAGTTTGTGGTAGAGGTGGTCTGAAATAAACGGCATAAATGGAGAGACCATTCTCAGTGTTTCTTTAAAGATTGCGCCTAGTTCTACGATACTTTCACGGTCAGCTTTAGAGTACTCAATCCCCCAGTCACAAAACTCGTTCCATACGAAGTTATAAAGTGCCTTGGCAGCATCAGAGAAGTTATAGGTATCTAAACTTACTCTTACTTTTTCAACAGCTTCAGCCAAACGACTTTGCATATAACGTCCAAGAGGTGTAACAACTTCGATTTCGTTCAAGTCTTTGAAAGTTGCATGGTTAAGTTGCAGGTAATTCGTTGCATTATAAAGCTTGTTTGTAAAGTTTCTAAACTGCTCCAGGTTCTTTGCGCCTAGCTTGATGTCACGCCCTTGTACCGCAAGGTATGCCAGTGTAAATCTGATGATGTCTGCAGAGTGCTCTTCTACCATATCAAGAGGATCAATAACATTCCCTTTAGACTTAGACATCTTAGCCCCATGCTCATCACGTACAAGTGCATGCATATAGATGTCTTCAAACGGCAGCTTGCCTGTAAAGTGCTCGCCCATCATCATCATACGTGCTACCCAGAAGAACATAATGTCAAACCCAGTAATGAGCAGTGAGTTCGGGTAGAAGTCTTCCATATCTGTGTCATTATAGAGGTCAGAGAGTTTTCCATTATTTCCCCAACCTAGAGGAGACATAGCCCATAGGGCAGAGGAGAACCAGGTATCAAGTACATCTGGGTCTTGTGTCATTTTTTTAGAAGCACATTTAGGACATGCTTCTGGTTCGTCTGCTTTGTCAGCCCATGTGTGACCACAGTCATCACAGGTAAATACTGGAATTCTATGTCCCCACCAAAGTTGACGAGAGATACACCAAGGTCTAAGTTCATCCATCCATGCTGTGTAGGAGTTTATCCAGTGTGCAGGGTGGAAGTTGTTGTGTTTTTTTGTCTCTGATATGGAGTTTTCAGCAATCTTTTCACTCAAAAACCACTGTGTAGAGATAAATGGCTCTACGATGTTTTTACAACGGTAACAGTGACCCACTTGGTGTACGTGTTCTTCTATCTTCACGATATGCCCAGCGTTTTCAAGTGCTTTAACGATGACAGGACGTGCTTCAAGACGCTCTAGCCCTGCGAACTCTCCACAGTAGTCGTTAAGTATCCCTTTTTCATCGAAGACCTTTATCATCTCTAGGTTATGTCTCTGTCCTACAGCGTAGTCATTTTGGTCGTGTGCAGGGGTTACTTTTACTACACCCGTACCAAACTCCATATCTACATGTTCATCGGTAATGACTTTGATTTTTCTGTCAGTCAGTGGGAGTAAAACTTCTTTACCTACGATGTCTTTGTAACGTGCATCATCAGGGTGTACCATGATAGCCGTATCTCCAAAGTAAGTCTCTGGTCGGGTAGTAGCTACTTCGAGTTCTCCTGAGCCGTCAGCAAATTTGTAAATCATCGTGTAGAATTTGCCATTGACCTCTTCATGCTCTACTTCGATGTCCGAAAGTGCCCCATCATGTGTACACCAGTTTACCATGTAGGTGTCTTGTGTAATCTGACCTTCATCATAGAGAGAAACGAAAGCTTCCTTGACTGCCTCTTTAAGTCCTTCATCCATCGTAAAACGTTCACGTTTC
>DRQB01000202.1 GCA_011330645.1 Campylobacterota bacterium
AAAATATTGCTTCACTACATTTGCAGCAGTTTGTTTATCACGATGTGCTCCAATAAGTGGTTCATCAAGTACATCATCAATTAGTCCATGCTCCAACAAATCGTTAGGTGTGATTTTAAGTGCTTTGGTTGCTGTTTCAACTTTTGTAGGGTCATTCCATAAAATCGCAGAACAGCCTTCAGGAGAGATCACTGCAAAAACAGAATAACGCATCATTGCGAGTTTGTCACCCACACCGATAGCCAATGCTCCACCTGAACCACCTTCACCGATAACTACAGAAACCATAGGTACTTTCACTGCTGCAAACTCAAAAAGGTTTTTAGCAATGGCTTCAGACTGTCCACGCTCTTCTGCTCCAAGACCAGGGTAGGCACCCGGAGTGTCTATGAGCATCAATACAGGAATGTCAAACTTTTCTGCCATTCTTACTGCACGGAGTGCTTTTCTATAGCCTTCGGGATTAGGCATACCAAAGTTACGTTTGATCTTATTTTTAACCCCACGTCCTTTTTGTTCACCAATCACCATAGTCTTTTGACCACCTATCCAACCAATATAACAAAGGATAGCAGGATCATCACGGAAAGCTCTGTCTCCATGAATTTCATAGGCATCTTCCATAATAAGTTTAATATAATCAAGTGAGTATGGTCTATCTGGATGACGTGCAAGTTGAAGTTTTTGAAAATCAGAAAGAGACCCAAATGTTTTGTTGACCTCTTTTTCTAAATCTTTCTGAAGTTTTTCAACTGCTTCCATATTGGCAATGGCATGTGCAGATACAATCTCTTCTTGTATCTTTTCAATTTTGTTTTCAAAATCTAAATAAGTTGCCATAGATTCAGTCCTTATATTTTCTTAAAGATAACTACGCCGTTTGTTCCACCAAAACCAAATGAGTTAGACATAGTAATATTCACGTCCGCTTTTCTTGCACCTTCTGTGACATAGTCTAAATCACAGTTTTCATCTGGTGTTGTATGGTTAATCGTCGGAGGAAGTACACCATCTCTCATAGCCATAAGACATACAACTGCTTCAATAGCACCTGCAGCACCTAAACAGTGACCAATTTGTCCTTTAATAGAACTCACGGGAGGACAGTTTTCTTTCCCCCCGAGAAGTTCTTTAATCGCTGCTGTTTCATTTTTATCATTCACTGGAGTTGATGTACCATGAGCATTGACATAGTCAAGCTTAGGCTCACCTGCCATTTTGTAAGCACCCTTCATCGCACGAAGTGGTCCATCCATGGTTGGTGTGGTAATATGATTTGCATCACCACTCTCTCCAAATCCGATAATCTCACCATAAATTGTGGCTCCTCGTGCAACAGCATCATCATAAGACTCTAATACCAATGCACCTGCACCTTCACCCATCACAAAACCATCACGGTCTGCATCAAACGGACGTGATGATGTTTGAGGGTCATCATTTCTTGTAGAGAGTGCTTTCATTGCAGCAAAACCACCTACACCAACAGGACATATTGCAGATTCTGCACCTACAACCAACATTTTGTCTGCAGTACCAACCATAATAGACTTTGCAGCCTCTCCAATAGCGTGGGTACCCGCTGCACAAGCAGTCACAGAAGCAAGATTAGGTCCTTTTAGGTTTTGGTAAATAGAGATAAATCCGCCAAGCATATTGACCAAAGAAGAAGGAATGAAAAAAGGAGAAATTCTTCTAGGACCTCTTGTATTACAAACCACTGAATTTTTTTCAATATTTGGGAGCCCACCAATACCAGAAGCACTGGCTACACCAAATCTTTCTCTATCAACATCTTCTGGAAGTTTTGCATCAGCGATTGCTTCTGCAGCTGCTTTAAGTCCCAATTGGATAAATCTATCAGCTTTTTTTGCCTCTTTGGCATCCAAAACACTTAGAGGATCAAAGTTCATAATTTCCCCGGCAATAGTAACAGATTGACCTTCTGTGTCAAATGATTCTATGGTTTTGATACCACATTTACCTTCTATGATACCTGCAAATGCGCTTTCTTTGTCTAGTCCTAAAGAATTTATCATTCCTAAACCTGTAACTACTACTCTTTTCACTGATTCTCCTATGTATGCTTAAATAAGATATAGATTAACATTTTCTAAATACTAAACTATATGTTATAAATCCCAAAAAGGGATTTAATCGTATAAATTATACGTTTTCGATAAATTTGATTGCATCATTTACAGTAGCGATTGCTTCTGCTTGATCATCAGGAATTTCGATATCGAATTTTTCTTCAAGTGCCATCACTAGCTCAACAACATCAAGACTGTCCGCTCCAAGATCCTCTACGAATTTAGACTCTTCTTTTACCTCATCTGGGCTCACGTTTAGTTGCTCTACAACTACTTCTTTTACATCGTCAAATAATGCCATTGACTACTCCTTTAGTTTGTTAAAATACGCACAAGTATAACAAAAAAATGATAATAAAGCTTATAATTTTGAATGAAATACTTGTTTGTAGGTGAATAAACCAAGTTTTAGTGTAGAAAATGTGTAAGTATTAATAAAATCAATACAATCTGTGTATTTCTTCAAGCATATTATCTACGGTAATGTCATCTCCATACGATTCTAAAAAGTCCGTAAGATACTTTTGGGAAGCATCCATACCACTTTCTTTTTCTATTTCTACAAGTTTTTTATAGATAGGGTCAAGCATATCAGTAACATATTTTGATATCTTTTTTCTTGAGGCTTTATAGCCTATGGGTGTATCATGCTCATCTTTCAGTACTTCAAAGTCTGTAAATACCCAATAATATCTACCATCTTTTGCTAGGTTTTTTACAGCGGCAATAAAATTGTGTCCATGCTGTATACGATCCCAAAGTATTTTAAAGAGTATTTTTGGCATATCTGGATGGCGGACAATACTATGTGGTTGTCCCACAAGTTCTTCTGGGCTATAACGTGATATTTCTGCAAAATAATCATTGACATAAGTAATGATACCCTTCAAATCAGTATCACTTTCTATATAAACATTATTTTTTAATTCTATCTCTTCATCAATAGGTTCTGGTCGTTTCATAACATATCCTTTATTCGGTATCTAAATAGCGCATAAGCCCAATAGTAAGTTTTTTATAAGGCAATATTTTTGTTCCACCATTTTTCATAATAAACAATTTGGCATTCGCCTCTGAAGAAAAGGGTATCAGATCATCTCCATGTGGACCTATCATTCTGCTACCAAAAAGATAGACTGCTTTTTTTGCATCAATTTTTTGACCACTGATAAAGTCTTTGACATATAATGATTGAATATCACCTTCTAAAAGTTTATGTTTTTCAAAATATTTTTGGTGAAAATAGACTTGCATCATAGACTTCACAGAGATAAATTCAACTTTTTTTCCATTTTTAAGGATAGCTTCACAATGCCATTTTGGAAATTGATCCAAAGGTATCTCATAGGTAGGGTCAAGTTTTTGTGCAAGCTGTGTAATCTTACCGGTAAAAGGTGTATCTTGAGCGAACAAAAGCCCAGTAACTAAGAGTAATCCTATATAATTTTTTTTCATATGTATCTCCTTATAATAAATCTTTCTTTTTAAATGCTATATAGCCTAAAAATGCCAGTAAAACACCTATAGCTATGGGGTAGACAAAGGCATACACGATTAAGAGTGTAGAGCCTAAGGTATCAAGTAGATAATAGGCTACCGGACCAATAACGGTGAGTTCTGGATCAAAAAGAGAAATAGCTCCTATACGAAAGACTTCTATAGGATTGAGCATGGCTAATGTAATGATCACATCATCACTCATTCTGTTTTGGAGCATCAATCCCATGAGTGCGATATCAATAAATGCCAACAAGGCTATCCATACCACAAAAGAGGCACCCAGTGCTACATCTGTTGATTTAAGCAGGGTAGAGAGGAAAAATGCCAAGCCTAAAAAAACAAAACTTAAAGAGAAAAGCAAAGCAGAATAAACAAATATCATTTTCCAAGGCAATGCACCTCCTTTTAAAAGTCCAAAGACCACCCCTAACATCAATGCCAAGAACACAGGTAAAAAAACAACAGTAAAACGACCCAGCATTTTACCCCAATAGTAATCTTTCAGAGAAACAGGGAAAGAGAGCATATATTCCAATACATTACTCTCTCTGTCTCCAGAGATAGATTTTACTGTGGTGATAAGAATAAAAATAGGCAATATAATAATAGTCACTTGTATAAAGATGAGAAGCATACGGCTTAAACCCGTAAACCCCATCACTACAGAATCAGACACACCTGTGATAAAAAAGAGAGCCATTAAGCCTCCAAAGACAATAGTATAAACATAAAACCATTTGGAACGTAAGGATTCTTTAATATCCAAATAAGCAATTAAAAAAAGATTTTTCATTCACCTGTTTCCCTATTTACTGTATGGCTTTTTTCTTTTTTTTCAATAACTTGTACCACCTGTGTATACTCAATACTGTGCACATTTTTAGGTAACGTGCTCTTAGAATATGCTGCAAAACCATAGGCCATAGGCGTCACAGCACCATCTACATAGCTTGCTGTACGCGCATTTATCCATTTTCCCGTTTTAGCATCGGTAATCCAGAGTATGGCTTTGTCTTTCCATGGTATTTTCTCTTCATCAAGCCAAAGTACGGCACAGCCCAAATCATCGAATTTATAGACTTTGTTGCTTTGAGGGTCAATGATTTGTACAG
>DRQB01000203.1 GCA_011330645.1 Campylobacterota bacterium
AGAGGTACATTAAAACGCTGGGCTATCTGCTCTGAAGTGTTACGCACTGTTGGGACTGCTGTGCCTGCACCCATCTCAACGATGGCAAGTTTGGCACCTTCTCGTTCAAGTTTGTCCATCCATGTCATAAGTCTGTCACGCTGTGCATCGGTGCGAGAATACTCCCAGCCAAAGTCACCAAACATGAGTATATTTGGTCGTGCCATAGCTCCACAGTGAGGACAGCTTGGCAATGGCTCTTTGGCTTGAAATCCCTCACCTATTTCTATAAACGTTTCATCTGCCAACCAGATTTTTCCTTGACAGTTATCTATACATTGTAAATGATGAATACTTCCATGACACTCCATGATTTTCTCTTCTTTGAAGCCTGCCTTTTGGAATTGTCCATCGACATTTGATGTAAAAATATAGGCTCCATATTTTTTAGTATTAGATAGTGTTAAAAGCTTAGTAAAACCCTCATGAGGTTCAGTGTCACGGTAAAGGTGTAGCCTGTGTCCATAAAAAGCCCAAGCAAGCTTAGGGTCAGACTCAAACCATTCTGGGTTCGCCATCTCTTCAAAACGAAGCCCTAACTCTTTGGCTTTAGGGTAGGCATGCCAAAAACCCTCTACTCCTCTAAAGTCAGGTAATCCAGAGTCTACACCCATCCCTGCTCCAGCCGTGATAAAAAGTGCATCACACGCTTCTAATTCTTCTTTGGCTTTTTGTATATTTTCTTCTACATTCATAAAAGTAGTATAGCAAAACCTACGCTATACATAAATTACGCATAAAGTTTCCAGCGATGATGGTTGCTCGCTCTTTAAACTGCGCAGCGATGCTAGGGACATAAACTTCATCTAAAGTTTCACCAAATAACTTTAACCATTGTTCAAAGGTTTCGCGCTTGAGTTCTCCTAACTGTGTATGTGGTGCAAATGGATTGCCTCTATAGTCTGTCTCACCCAGTGCTATGGACGCCCAAAAGTTTACAAGCAAATCTAAGTGTGGAAGCCAGTGTTCATTAGCCATGTCATCCCCAAGTTTAGCGATGAAAAATGGTCCTACTATGTCATCTTTAAGTATCTTAATATAAAAGGTATTGACCATCGTGCGTATGTTTTCTTTTGTGATTTCTTGTGCTTGCATCGTAACTCCATTGTTTTAATGAGGAGTTATAGCGTAAGTTTGGTTTGGACGCTTTGATATATGTCAAGAAAAGAAATGCTACCCCATGAAAACTACTTTAAAGTATCTTCACGGAGTTTTTTTAGTTTATCCTGATATTTATCTTCCTCACCATATCCTAAAAATGCATCATAATACTCATGTTTATAGGCTACTTTTTTTGCATGTTTAATGGGACAAAAATAAAGTTCCGTTCTACTTGCGATAGCCGAAGCATACGCCATCAGTCCATTAAAGTAAGAACAATACATACAATTGATCTTTTCCATAATATTGAGATATCCCAAATACTGACGGTCAAAGACAACATATTCATTTCTCTTAGGAAAATCAAATTTAAAAACACTCGATACCACTTTTCTATAGATAAAAAGCATAATGTCTAGAAGCATCGCAGGAAAAACCATCATGTAGACAACAGGAGAACTCAACAGATGAAGAAATGGCGTTTCAGCAAACCATTCCCAAAGGCTCTTCATATTCTCTTTTTGTTTTGAAAGCATCTCTTTTTCAAACTCTACATAGCCATTTTTTATTTTGTAAGATACCTGTGCCTCTTGCTTCTCTATTTCTTCGCCAAGTTTGCTTTTCATCTCTTCGATATCTGCTATCATATTTTTGATTGTATCATTCATCTCATGTCCCTTTTATTTCCAGCATATATGTCCTTCAACATATCATACAATAAAAGTTGAGATTTTGCGTTGTAGAATGACTTAGAGGATATCCCTCAAAACCATCGCATAGTGAAGTACCACAAGATTCAGTAAAAAGATTCCCATTGATGAGCCCTTTGACAAGAGTCTTTGTAGTGGTGTTTTTACTTTATGCACAGTCATCATACTCACTGTCATATGGATAATCGTTAAAAGCACAATGACCGCAACCACATAGAGCTTTGTACGTAAGGCATCTATGACTTCATTGGTGACAGGAGAAAAGAGTATGGTGAGCAGTCCATTGTTATATATCATCGTGGTACCTGTGATTAGTAAGATGATAAGCGCACCCGTTTCATAATAACCATAGATAGGACCAATACGAGGATAGACAGCATCCTGGTCTTGTTTGTTACGCAGGGTAATCCCCAATACAAACATCAAAAAACCACCGCCAATCCAGGCAATCGCAGCAATAAGGTGAAAATGTAAAGCCCAGTTCATTACTTGTCTTCTTTATTGTGGTGACCCATAGTACAATAGATCTCTGCATTGTCATCAGTCAATAAAATGAGCTCATTGGGGTCAATGTAGGTATAAAACTCTACATCTTCAGGGATAAGAGAGACTTTAATGCCTAACTCTTGGAGTTTGAGGTAGGTTTTATACCCTAACCCTTTCACGTAGAGCGTATCTACATCATACTTTTGAAAGTTTTCAAAAAAGAGTGCTGACTTGTCTTTTTTAAAATGGTTCTCTTGCACAACGATGCCCGTATCTGGGTCTATAAATACAAACATAGGGGCTTTTCTAAAACCCTTAGCGATGGTTTTCTCGTCAAGTTCTACAGGAATGAGTATCATAAACTAGCTGTCCAACTTCAGTACAGCCATAAATGCCTCTTGAGGGACTTGCACCTTACCGATGGACTTCATACGCTTCTTCCCTGCTTTTTGTTTCTCTAAGAGTTTACGTTTACGTGTAATGTCTCCACCGTAACACTTCGCAGTAACGTTTTTACCCATAGACTTCACGTTAGAACGTGCGATGACTTCGTTTCCGATGCTGGCTTGAATGGCTACTTCAAAGAGTTGTCTTGGGATGAGCTCTTTTAGTTGTGCTACAAAGGCAAGTCCACGAGTTCGAGCCTTATCACGAGGTACGATGATGGAGAGTGAATCTACCACATCTCCTGCCACACGAATGTCAAGCTTCACAAGGTCACCCTCTCTAAAGCCCACAGGCTCATAGTCAAAACTCGCATACCCTTTGGTAATAGACTTCAACTTGTCATAGAAATCCATCACTATCTCATTCATAGGAATGTCATACTCTAAAAGGACACGTGTCTCATTGAGGTAGTCCATCTTTATCTGTACACCACGACGGTCATTGAGTAACTTAATGAGGTTACCCAGGTACTCTTGTGGTGTCAAAATAGTCGCCTTCACATACGGCTCAAAAATTTTATCTATCTTTTGAGGCTCTGGAAGCTCAGAAGGGTTCTGAATGACTATCTCTTCTCCATTGGTCTGCTCCACTCGGTAAACAACCGTAGGTGCAGTAGCAATGAGTTCTAGGTTAAATTCACGCTCCAAACGCTCTTTGATGACTTCCATGTGTAACATACCCAAGAAACCTGTTCTAAATCCAGAGCCCAATGCCATAGAACTCTCTGGCTCAAAGCTTAGAGATGAATCATTAAGCTTTAGCTTATTGAGTGCATCACGCAGGTCTTCAAAACGGTCTGTCTCTATCGGGTAAATACCTGCAAATACAAAAGGCTTCGCAGGTTCAAATCCATCAATAGGCGTTGCAGTAGGATTTTTGGAGTCCGTAATCGTATCACCAACTTTAAGAGAGTCAACGGTTTTAAGCCCCATCACTACAATGCCTATCTCCCCCGTACGAATCTCATCTGTTTTTACAGGTGCAATAGGATTTGGGTACATAAGGTTAAGTACTTGATGCTCATCTTTGGTTCCCATCACTTTTGCCATCTGACCTTTGGTGATTTTACCATCAAAAACACGGACAAGTGCAAGTGCTCCCAAATAGTTGTCAAACCACGAATCATAGATGAGTGCCTTCAGTGGTTCACTGTCATCACCCACAGGTGCAGGAATACGCTCTACGATGCTGTCTACAAGCTCAGCTACACCTAGCCCCGTTTTCGCTGAAACAAGGTTATGTTCTGTTGCATCGATACCTATGGCTTCTTCAAGTTCAGTAAGTACTCTATCTGGATCTGCTGCAGGAAGGTCTATCTTGTTGACCACAGGCAGTAACTCAAGGTCATTTTCTATAGCAATGTAGACATTGGCT
>DRQB01000204.1 GCA_011330645.1 Campylobacterota bacterium
GGTGCAAGTAACGCGCTTAGATATTTCACTCATAGCTCCTGTTTTTCATAGCAGATTTGGCTTCTCTATCCAGTGTTTTTGCTTTCATGTCTGCACGTTTGTCATGAAGCTTTTTACCTTTGGCTATGGCGATACTGACTTTTGCAAGGTTACGCTCATTAAAGTAAATCATAAGTGGGACAATGGTCAGTCCATCTTTATGCACTTTTACATAGAGTTTTTCCAACTCTTTTTTATGCAGTAGAAGTTTTCTAGGTGTTCTTGTGTCTGGTACATAGTGTCTATTGGTAGTCTCAAGGTGTGCAATATGTGCATTCATGATATGCAGTTCACCTTGAATAAAGCGACAAAAGGCATCAGAAAGGTTCGCACGTTTAGCACGAAGTGCCTTGACCTCTGCACCTGCAAGTACTATCCCTGCCTCGAATTTCTCAAGTATCTCATAATCATGTCTGGCTTTTTTGTTTTGTGCAACGATGTTGATAGCCACAAATATCCTTCTTTAAATAGTTGAAGAATTATATCATATAATTTACTATGAATAATATTGAGATTGAACCTTTAGAGATACTCTACCAAGATGCATACATTGTAGCCATTAACAAACCCTCAGGACTACTCGTACATAAATCTCCTATAGACAAGCATGAAACACATTTTGCATTACAAGAACTGCGTAATCAGATAGGACAGTATGTCTATCCTGTGCATCGTTTGGATAAGCCAACCTCTGGGGTATTGCTTTTTGCATTGAGTAAAGAGATAGCACAAATGATGGGTGAAGCTTTTAGAAATAATGAGGTTAGAAAAGAGTATATTGCTGTGGTACGTGGATATGTAGATGATAAGGGAGTGATAGACCATCCACTCAAGGAGATGCTAGACAGTAGAGCTCAAAAAGAACGAGGCATTACCAAAGAGGAACAGGAAGCCCAAACAGAGTATGCATGTTTGGAAAGGCTAGAGTTACCTTATGCCGTGAGTCGTTACCCTGTTGCACGATACTCTCTTGTGAAACTCAAACCTCAGACTGGGCGTAAGCACCAACTTAGACGGCATATGAAACATATACACCATCATATGATAGGGGATACAAAACATGGTAGAGGTGAGCACAATAAACTCTTTCGTGAAAAGTTTGGATGTCATAGACTGCTTTTACATGCTAAACAACTATCTTTTGTACACCCTGTGACTCAAGCATATATTTGCATAGATGCCAAAATGGATGAAACGATGCATCGTCTATTTAAGAGTTTTGGGTGGGATAGTGTAGAATAACTTTATGATGCAAACTACAATAAAACCATTTGAGATACTTGATGAAGGTGTACTGCAAGAGATAAACCATTTTACCAAGCGTGTACACTTTAAAAAAGGTGAGACACTCTTTAGCAATGGAGAACTCAGTCGTTATTTTTATGTGATTCAAACAGGTAAGATAAAAACCTATCAACTTAATTTGGATAACGCTAAAGAGCAGACAATCTTTATTTTTCGTGCTGGAGATATGTTTGATACGATTACCTTGCTTGATGGTGAAGCGCATGATGTGATGTATGAAGCGATGGAAGATACGGTTGTTTTTGAGATGCCTATAGAGAATGTACGATACCTTATAGAGCATAATCCTGAGTTTAACAGAAAATTTTTCCCTTATCTTGCAAAACAGATGAGACATATGGAAGAGTTGGTGACGGATATTTCACTTTACAGTACCGAAGAGAGGCTCATAAAACTGTTGCTTCAAAACCTAGATCCTACAAATCTGATGAAATACAATCTACTCCACGGACTTTCAAATACAGAAATAGCCAAACTCATCGGTACGGTGCGTCATGTGGTAGAACGCCATCTAAAAAAACTCAAAAAAGAGGGTTTACTAGAGGGTAAAAGTAAAACACTTCAAATCAATAATGCCAAAGCACTTCTGGAAAAAATAAAACTTTTTTAAAAAATGCAACTAAAGTAGCATCTCCTATTTTCCAATCCTTTATAAAATACTTTTAGATTTAGTCGAAAAGACTAAATAAAACTTGATTTGAAGGAGTTAGAATATGAAGAATATTGTACTTTCAACATTATTGGCATCAGTACTACTTACTGGCGGAGTATATGCTAAAGAGACAGCATCAAAAGATGCAAGTGTTAAAGAAGTGAATAAAATTGCATTGAATAATGCAAAAGAAGATGTTAAGACACATCAAGCAAAGCTTGTACAAGAGGCACTAAATTCTCTGAAAGATGCACATGATGCTTTTGTTGCATTAGAGAAAAAAGATGAAGAGAGTGCCACTAAAAAGCTAGAGAGTGCTTTGGGTAAACTTGAGGTCATTCTTGCATCTAAAAAGGTACCTGAGTTATTACCTATTGACAGTATTGTGAAAGTGAATGAATATCTAGGGACAAGTAAAGATATTGAAAAAACACTCGCAGCAGTACCTACATTGTTAGTGAAAAACAAAGTACAAGAGGCAAGAGCACTGATGTTACCACTACAAAGTGAGATAGACATCACAACAGTGTCACTCCCTCTTGGTTCATACCCTGATGCTTTAAAGTTGGCAGCAAAATATGTGCATAGTCATGAAGTAGACAAGGCAAAAGAGGTCTTAGCCATTGCGTTAAGTACTTTTACTTCAGTGACAGAGGTTGTACCGATTCCACTACTTAAAGCAACAGACCTCATAGCAGCATCCTCTGCAGTAGCCAAAGAAGATAAACAAAGAGCACTTGCATACCTTGATGCAGCGAGTGAGAGTCTAAAAGTAGCACACGATTTAGGATATGTGAGTAAAAGTACGACAACCTATAAAGCAATGCAAGAGCAGATAGAGGCGATACAAAAAGAAATTAAAGGTCCAAATAAAGCAGAGAAACTCTTTGAAACACTGAAATCATCACTCAAAGAGTTTAAAGAAAAAGTATTTTCAGAAAAAAAGTAAAAGGAGTCCATAATGTTAGTAACAAGATATAACCCATACAGCAGTGCAAGACGTGGTTTAGGTGTAGTGAATCAACTGTTAAATCAGCTTGATTCTTTACAAGAAGAGAGTATCTCTTCTTTTGTACCAGTAGTAAATACACGAGAAGGTGAGTTTGCTTACCATGTGGAGCTTGATTTACCAGGTATTAAAAAAGAGGATATAGAGATTACGACTGAAGACAATATATTGACCATTTCAGGAGAACGTAAATACAAAGATGAAGTCAAAGAGGATGAATACTACAAGGTAGAGTCAGTCTATGGTAAATTTAGCAGAAGTTTTACCTTGCCTGAGAAGATAGATGTGGAAAACATCCATGCTGAATCAAGTGATGGTGTTTTGGAAGTGATTATTCCTAAACTAAAAGTTGAAGATGCAAAACCTAAAAAAATAGAGATCAAATAAGGAGGTTAAGATGGAACTAGTAAACACAGCAAAAGAGTTAGGACAAAGTGTAGAAGAGAAAATTGAACATGGTCTAGAAGTTGCAAAAGATGCTTTTGCCAATGTGGCA
>DRQB01000205.1 GCA_011330645.1 Campylobacterota bacterium
AAAGCTGACGTGATTATGATCCTTCTTCCAGATGAAAACCAAAAAGAGATTTATGAAGAGCAAATCGAGCCAAACCTTAAAGAGGGTGCAACTATCGCATTTGGTCACGGATTTAACATTCACTACAACAGAATCAACCCAAGAAAAGACATCAACGTTACAATGATTGCTCCAAAAGCACCAGGTCACACGGTACGTTCTGAGTTTGTTAGAGGTGGTGGTATTCCAGATCTTATCGCTGTAGGTCAAAACCCAAGTGGTACAACTAAAGAGCTTGCGCTTTCTTATGCATCAGCTATCGGTGGTGGTAGAACAGCTATCATTGAAACAACATTTAAAGATGAAACTGAAACGGATCTTTTTGGTGAGCAAGCAGTACTTTGTGGTGGAGCAGCGTCTTTAGTACAAGCTGGTTTTGAAACACTTACAGAAGCAGGTTACGCCCCAGAGCTTGCATACTTCGAATGTCTTCATGAGCTTAAACTTATCGTTGACCTTATGTTTGAAGGTGGAATCGCGGACATGAGATATTCTATCTCTAACACTGCCGAGTACGGAGACTATGTTTCTGGTAAAAGAGTAATCAACGCTGAGTCAAAACAAGCGATGAGAGACATCTTAACTGAAATCCAAGATGGTAGATTTGCAAAAGATTTCATCTTAGAAGGTCAAGCAGGATACCCTCGTATGAATGCTGAAAGAAACAACGATAAAGAAAAACTTATCACTAAAACTGGTAATAAGTTACGTGAGATGATGCCATGGATTTCTGCCAATAAAATCGTAGACCAAGAAACTAACTAATCTTTTTAGTTATTTCACAGCATCTTTGGGTGATGGACTCAGTTAGCTACTATACGTAGCCTCTTTCGCCCAAACACCCAAATCTACTGCAAACTAACTCAAAATCTTTAGTTAGTTTGTATACATCTTTTTATTTCTCTATTTTTTTACATTTTAATTTTTAATTTTTACTTCTATCGCTATAATATTTAAAATTTAAATATTAGTGGACTTTATGGCAACAAAACCTAAGAAAAGTGGTAAAAAATCATCTTCGAAAAAAACTGTATCAAAAAAGAAAATATCTAAAAAAACAAGTGCTAAAAAAAAGACTTTATTGAAAAAAAATATTGTTATTGTAGTGGCTGTCTTCTTTATAATCGTATTGGTAGCGCTAGGGTACTTTATCGGTAAAAATGACAGACTTCCTTTGTCTGAAAAGTCTAAAGAAAAAGAGCATTACAGTACGAAAGCACTTTTAGATGACTTGGCCCAATTAAAAGTCAAAAAACCTAAAAAAACTGTACATAAAACTGTTCAAAAAGAAGCATTAAAAAAGAGTATTCAGCGTGTCCCAGAAGATGTAAAAAAAGAAAAAAAAAGTATTCAAAAAAAAGATAAAAAAAAGAATACGATTGCTTTGGCTTACCGAGGAAAAAAACCTAGATTAGTAATTATTATTGATGATGTACATACAAAAGAACAGATAGCGGCTATTAAAAAATTAGAGTTGAAGATTACCCCTTCTATTTTCCCACCATATGTCTTATCTCGACAAAGTAATCTATTGGCAAAACAGGTTCGTCATTATATGATTCATTTGCCTATGGAGTCAGGAAGTAAACAATTTAACAGACAGACGAAAACACTTATGACTTCTTTTACAGATGAACAAATAGCAGATAGAGTGATGGAGCTTCGTAAGCTTTTCCCTCATGCAAAATATATCAACAATCATACAGGTTCTGTCTTTACTTCTAACTATAAAGCAATGAAAAAATTATATATAGCGTTAAAGCTAGAAGGTTTTGTTTTTGTCGATAGTTTTACAGTGGCCTCATCCAAAGTGAATCGTATTGCACATGAATTAGGTGATGTCTATGTGAGAAGAGATATCTTTATAGATAACAAGCATACCATTCCTTATATTCACCATCAGCTTACATTGGCAGTCGCCAAAGCGAAAAAGAAAGGATATGCTATAGCGATTGGACATCCCCATAAGACAACGATGAAAGCACTTGCCTCAGCTAAGCAAATATTGAAAGATGTTGAGTTAGTATATATTGATGATATTTATAGAAGGAAGTAAATGAAAGGTATTTTTATTGCACTGCTCATTGGAGGTGTTTTATTTGGCTTAGCACTGTTTGCTTTTTCTTTACAGCATGCGATACTCATAGGTCTAGTAGCATTTCTTGTGACACTTTGGACCAATGAAGCAATGCCTTTAGGTGCAGTATCGATACTGCCTATATTACTCTTTCCTACTTTTGGCATTTTAGATACCAATGCTGTCACAGCAAATTATTCTAAATCTATTATTTTTCTTTTTTTAGGTGGTTTTATGTTGGCTATTGCCATAGAAAAAACAGGTTTGCACAAATATTTTTCCGCAAAACTTTTGAGTTTTTTCCCTAAAACACCTAAAGGGATTATCTATGCGTTAGCAGTGACTTCTGCACTGTTGAGTTCAGTACTTTCCAATACCACGATTACGCTTATGCTTATGCCAATAGCACTTTTTTTAAGTGACAATCAAAGACTTAAAATACGATTTTTATTAGCCACTGCCTATGGTGCAAGTATTGGAGGTATACTGACACCTATAGGGACCCCACCAAATCTTATACTCATGGGATTTCTAGAAGATCATCACTTACCTTCCTTAGCATTTGGGGAATGGATGCTCTTAATGCTACCTGTTGTTGTCTTAATGCTTCTAATTATGCCTTGGATACTCTCAAAAGGAGTAGAAAATGAAAGTGTAGAGGATGTACATCATACCGTCCCTCAATTAAATACTACACAAAAAAGATTATATCTTATCGTGGTGTTACTTGCTTTTGTTTTGCTTATCAATACATTTTTAAAGCAGATATTTGGTTTTTCTTTGAATGAAAAGTTGGTCTTACTCAGTTTTGGACTTCTCATGTTTGTACCTCGTATTGGTTTTTTAGATTGGGAAGATACACGTTCTATGCCCTATGAAATTATTTTCTTATTTGGTGCAGGATTTAGTATTGCTGCTGCATTCTCAAGTACAGGCTTGGCTGCAGATATTGCAGCTAAGTTGAGTTTTATCTCTACGATGCCGCTGTTTTGGATGCTGAGTGTGGTTGCACTTTTTGTAACCTTTTCGACAGAAGTCACAAGCAATACTGCATTGACTTCTATTGCAATACCTATATTTTATGAGTTTGCTAAAACGATGCCGGAAAATGAAGGGACGATGCTTCTGATGGTAGCTACCATAGCAGCATCTTATGCTTTTATGCTGCCAATTGCAACACCTCCAAATGCCATCGTGATGTCTTCTCGAGTGATTAGTATTAAACAAATGGCAAGTGTAGGGCTGAAGCTTAATTTTATTGGAGTTATTGTGCTTTCTTTTGTAGCTTATTTTATGTGGTCTTGGATGATATAACAGAAAGTATAAACGTTAAAATATGCCAATATGCAATATTTTCTATGTTTTTGTTTTTTCTTGGTTATCATAAAGAAAAAATGATGAGGTTAGCAGATGAGTCAAAATATTACAGAACATATTTCCGCATTAGATAGAATGAAAAAATATCCCAAAGAACTTTTTTACAAAGGCAATCTTACTTTACTAAATAGACCTAAAGTTGCTATTGTAGGAAGTAGAAGGCTATCTAACTATACACGTGAATTTACCTATAAACTCTCTAAAGCATTAGCCCAAAGAGGTGTATGTGTTGTCTCTGGTGCTGCAATGGGCGTAGATGCTGTTGCACATGAAGGGGCAGGAGCCCAAAACACTATTGCTGTAGTAGCCAATGGATTAAATATCCGTTATCCTGTTATCAATAGTACGCTTATTGAATCAATAGAAAATGAGGGCTTAGTATTAAGTCAATTTAATGATGGATTTAGAGCAACAGGTTGGAGCTTTGTGGTACGTAACGAATTGGTTGTTGCACTTGGAGATATCCTTATTGTGACTGAAGCAGAATTAGACAGCGGCTCTATGCGTTCTGTAGAGTTTGCTTTACGTATGGGGAAAGAGATATATGTCCTGTCGCATCGTTTAGATGAAAGTGCTGGAACAAACAAGTTATTGCAAGAGGGGAAAGCGAAATGTATTACCGATATTGATGCCTTTGCAGCGCGTTTTGGTGAGGCAGTCAATTTGGAGATAGAAAAAGATGACTTTTTCTATTTTTGTCAGTCTTCACCGACTTTTGATGAAACAATCAACAAATTTGGAGATAAAGTATATGAGGCTGAACTTGAGGGACTTGTCACGATACACAATGGTATCGTGCGATTAAATTAGTTTGCTTTTATAAGTTTGTGAGGATAAGTGGTACTGTTTTTTTCACTACTATTATCAATACCATTGGTATGTAGTTTGGCAATCTCTACTTTTGCTACTTCTGCAGCAATCTTAGCAAGCATATTGGCTTTCATGACTTCAATTTGTGCGAGATAAGAAGAAATATTTGCCGTTGCTTTGGCTTTAATGTCTTCAAGTTTTTCTTTACTTTCTTTGGTTGCTGTTCCCATTGATTTTGGAAGTGATGATTCTATGGAAGAACGAGCAATTTCTATGAGGGAAACAGCTTTTGCCACTTCTGCTTGGGCAACTGATTTTGCTATTTGTATAGCAGATACATTTTTAGCAACTGTGAGCGTTTCTTTCCCATGTGCTATATTGGCTGGTTTTTTTACTTTGCTTACTTCTACACGAGCTGTAGCCTTCACGATATTTTTTTTTGCTTCTGCTTTGGCTATTTCTACTGAGGCAACAGCATCGGCAATAATACCAAGTGATTGTGGGTCTAGTTTATCTATGGCTTGCGTAATGCGTGTCATTGCTTTTGCTTTAGCTACCTCCACAGATGCGGTACTTTTGGCAATCTCACTTAATGCATGGGTTTCAATGATTTGTGTAGAGATAGAACGATTATTTTCTTGACTCTCTTTTCTTGCATTATCAACAGTATGAATCATGGATTTTAGAGTGGCCAGTGTATCGTCTCTTGCTGCTTCAACCCGTGCTACAGCATTTTTTACATGTTCATTGATGGTAGGTGCAGTATTGCGTTGTATGTCATTGGCGACAAGTAATGAGGTGCTTGTCAGCATTACTGTAAAGAGTATAGATTTCATGATGGTATCCTTTTATAAATATTATATAATTTTTACCTATAATGTAGATTTATTATGGCACATAAATGAAAAAGAATGAAGGTTTTGAAAGAAATGTCACCCTAAAGGGCGACTAAATTGTATGTTTTATTTACTTGTATTGGTTTCTGTGGTTGGACTTTTTTCTTTAGAAAGTTGTGCGATAAGTTCTTCAAGTGAAGCTTCTGGTAGCATGCCAGCTTGAACAAACTGTACATTTCCTTTTGTGTCCATAGCCACTAAAAATGGAATACTTCCTTTCCATTGCGCTCTTTGTTGGATATAGTTCACAAGTGCAGAAGCAGTTTCTTCTGATACTACAATATAGTTCATACCTTTTTCTTTTGCAAAAGCTGCAGTTTGTGCTGCATTATATCCTTGCACTTCAATTGAGACAACAGCAAGGGTGTCTTTATATTTTTCTTGTAAATGAATGAGATGTGGAATAGAAGCTAAACAAGGAGGACATTTGTGTCCAAAGAATTCAAGAAAAATGACTTTTCCTTCTAACCCTTCTATTTTTAAACCCTGTTCAGTACCTTCAACTTTATATGTTTTCCCTTGGGTGTCAGTCATAGACATAACAGGATTAGATGCTTGTTTTTCAACTGCTTGTGCATAGCTTAGGAGTGAAAAAAAGAGTAGTGCTGATGTTAATAGTTTTTTCATAATGAACCTTTTTTTGTTGTATTATACACCATTAAAGATGTAAGAATTGTGTAATTTGAATCTTTTTGGGTTTCTAAGAGCATTTGGGGAATAAAAAGGAGGAAAATATTTTAAAAGGAGACCCTAAATTGATTAAAAGGGAGGGGAATAATTTAGGTATCCCAAATGCTCTTGTAGGTGTATTGTAAACTATCAAGGTTAACCGTATGCAAATAAAGACATATGTTGTATAATGAGATAATTTATTTAAGGTTAGAATCAATGATAAAACAATTTTTACTTCTTAGTTTACTTATGGGTGGACTGTCTGCACAAACATTAGAAAAAAAGATAGGACAAATGCTCATGATTGGTTTTCATGGCATCACAGCAACAGCCGACACACAAATATGTAAAGATATACAAAAATATAATGTTGGTGCGGTGATTTTGTTTGACTACAATCCTGTCAATAAAAATGAACCTAAAAATATAGCCACAAAAGCACAACTGAAAAAACTCACCAAGCAGCTTCAGGCGTGTTCAACTGACGGAAAATTACTGATTGCGGTAGACCAAGAAGGTGGAAAAGTACAAAGACTCAAAAGAAAGTATGGATTCTATGGTAAGTTTCCAAAAGCTGAAGATGTGATAAAAATGGATGAGA
>DRQB01000206.1 GCA_011330645.1 Campylobacterota bacterium
AAAAATCTGACCCAATATGTAACCCTGCTTTGGCTCTACCTGAGCGTATTTCTTCCTTTAGGGTATGAAGATCTTTCACTTTATAGAGCTCAAAATAGCCCTCAAACCAGAGTTTTGTATCTATCATCATAGAAAAGTAGGATTTATCTTCATCATAGTATGCCATTTTTACATTATTGGGTTCTAGTTTAAGTGCTAAACCAAAGAGGATTACCAATAATACAGGCATCACAACTATGAGAGCTAATAGACGTGAATCTCGACGCAATTGCAATAACTCTTTTTTGATAATCGTACGTATCATAATGCTTTATCCTGTGTTAATGCTATAAATACATCTTCTAAGTTAGGTATGCTTTCTTCTAAAGGTATTGTTATTTTAAAGCTCTGTTGTAGTAGTTCTTTGATGGTGTTAATATTGAAATGTTCTGCTACAAGTATACGCAATTCATTACCAAATTGATTGAGTAAAATAATATCTTCTATCCCAGATAATGCTTTTGTAATGAGAGGAGAATAGGGTAAATTGATGGTGTAGAGTTTAACTTTACCCAAAGTATTTTTGATTGTTGAGGGACTTCCTTGTGCTACGATTTCTCCTTTAGCTAAAAAAGCCAGTTCTTCACAACGTTCTGCCTCTTCCATATAGTGTGTGGTGATGAAGAGTGTTTTCCCCTCTTGGCTGAGTTCATAAAAATCATCCCATAAAAGTTTTCTTGTTACCGGGTCAATCCCAGCTGTGGGCTCATCTAAAAATAAAATTTTAGGATTATGTGCAAGGGCACATACTAAAGCAAGTCGTCGCTTATAACCACCAGAAAGAGAACTTGCTTTTACATCTTTATATCTTTTCAAGTCATATCGAGACAGGAGCATATGAAGTCTATCACTATTATAAATACCATACATCTCTGCATAAAAAAGAATATTTTCCCAAACACTTAGTTCTTCATATTGTCCAAAATACTGGGCAACATATCCAAAATCTCTTTTTGACTCTTTTATAGGTTTTTTATTGATACTTATATTTCCTTCATCAATGGATATGAGTCCACATAACATTCGGATAAGTGTTGTTTTCCCTGCAGCATTTGGACCTAGTAAACCAAAAATGGTTCCTTTTTTAATATGCAAAGAGACATCTTTGAGAATTTTTTGTGTACCAAACTGTTTTGTTACATGATTTATCTCTATCATAAGTATTCTCCTTACCCCATGAGTTTAGCACATATTAAATTGTTTGCCCATTCATCACATACATAACCAAAATTATTACTAGTACGAAAAATATAGCTAAAACAGTTATTTGAGAGATGGAAAATTTCTGGCATGCATGTCTATCTCGTTCTTCATCACATGTACCCCCTGCACAATATTGTGCTTCTTCTTTATGAAATAGATTGTAAAGTTTACACCCCAGGCAAATGCCAAATACTGCTTCAAAATAAAGTAATATCAAACAGGTTATACAGCTAAGACCAATAAGAGCATTATGCAAACTCTCTTGACCAATGGGCGTTTTAGATGGGAAAATTGTGGTTAAACCAAGTAAAAATATAGCCAAAATAAGTCCTATACTCCATGCAAACTTTTTTTGCCTCGCTCCCACATACTCTGGAATTTGATTTTTCACCATAAAGCGTCCAATCAACAAGCTAGGAGCATATTTGGGATTTATTAATACACGTATAATAAATTCAAGTAAAAATATCTCAATAAATAATTGGGTAATGAGTATATTTTTAGTAACTATACAATTAATAAAAGAGAGAAATGCAAATAAAAATAATATTCCTGCACCTGCTCTTGCTTCTCTTTCATTCAGTACTTTTACATCATAGCCTTCGACAATTTCTCCAAAATCAAATATCTTTGACATGATTTCTCCTTTTATATCAATAATTATAGGATAAAAAAATGTGAAAAAAATGAGATAATATTTTTCTCATTTTATGCTCATTTTTTTAGGTTAGAATAGTACAAATTATCAAAAAAGGATAGAAAATGTTTGAATTTAGACCGTTAATGTTTCTTATGGGAGTTTTATTGCTCTCTGGGTGTGCTGAGCTTGAGGTGAGTCCAGGAAAACAGAATGAATTTAAAAATGCTCCTGTCAATGAAGGTAGTAGAGCAGGCATCGTAAGTTATAGTAAAGAGGCATTCGATCAAGACGATGAGAGACAAGAAGCATATGATGAAATGGCAAAGAGCTGTCATGGAGCCTATAAAATACTCAAAGAAGAAGTCAAAAAAGGAAATGGAGATTATCTAAATGACAAAGACGTGCTTATAGGACTTGATGATACTAGGGTGTATATTACGTTTAAATGTATTCGGTAAGCGATATTGGAGATCTTATTACAAGTACCCAAACATAGTGGTACTTGTAAATTGTTCAATACCATGTATAATTTATTGTAAATCTGATAGCATCAGTATCTGCATTAAGTTTATCATCTGTATTTACTTTCATATAGCTAGCTTCAAGGGAAATATGTTGAGATAATTCATATCCTGCTCCCACTAAAAATCCATATCCTGTTTGATTTTTACTTTTTTTAAGCTCATTTACGGTTCCTTGTCCTAGCATTGCAGTGACATAATATGGTGAATTTTTATCAAAGTAATAATCCATACCAATACCAAAAAGAGAAGTATTTACGCTCTTTCCTTTGCCATCATATTTGTAGTTATCTCCTTGACTACTAAGATAAATAGATAATTGTTCGTTCAACCCATATCCAAGTTTTAAGGAGGTAGCAAAACCTGTATCTCTTGAATCATCTCCTGTAATACTTGTTTTGATACTACTCGCTCCAATACCTAAACCAAGCATAAAACCCTCTTTATTGTCATCAAATGCATTGGCATTGGACGTAAGTAGTAAGGCAGTTATGGTTGGTATAATAATCTTTTTCATCATCTATCCTTTTATTTTAAAATTTGGAGTTATCTATGACTCCTTACATAGATTGTGACAAAATATAATGTGGAAAAAATGAGTTGATACTCATTTTTTCCACATTTTTTTTAGTCATACTGATAAGGTACAAAAAGATAAAAGAGTCTTCCCTGTCTTAATGCTTTTTGTACATATCTAATTCAAAAGTGAGGCAAGAAGTCATGAATAAATTCCAAACCTTAATGTACACAACAATGTGTGTTGTTTCATTGTCTGCCTGTGTTTCTATAAGCGATGAAAGTGATGTGAAGATAAAAAATAGTCAACTTTCAAATACAAATATAAAAGATATTTATATTAAGCTTTCTAGCAATACGTACTGGGGTAAAGATAGACTTGTCAATGGAGAACTTAAACCGAATCAATACAAAAAATTTACATTAACACGATGCACGAAAAAATATGATTATAAAGTTGTTTATTTGGATGATACTGTAAACATTTTACGTAATCATAAAGTTAAATGTAGAAGAACCTCAATGTTGATTTTCAAGGATCATTAGTCTATATCCAATTCCAGAAATATTTTCTATATAATTTCCTTCTAACTTTTTACGGAGCCCACGTACCAAAGAGCGTAGGGCATCCATACTCATACCTTCATATGCCCAGATGATATTTTCTATCTCTTCATAGGTGATGGCTCTTTGTTTATGTTTTACAAGAAAGTCAAAGAAGAGTAGTTCATTATGGGTAAGTTTCACAAGTCTATTATGTTTAATAAGTGTTTGGTTAAGTGTATCATAGCGTGTCTGTTCATCTAAAGTAATGAGACCTATATTATTTGATTCTAATGATTGACATGCCATGAGCAATGCTTCTTGAAGTTTATCTGACGTAATGGGTTTAATAAGATATTTGATAAGCTGTAGTTCTACTGCCTTAAGGAGATACTCTGTATCGGTATGTGCTGTAGTAATGATAATAGGGGTGTTTTTATCATTTTGTCGTATTTTAGAGGCAAATTCTAGTCCACTTAATTTAGGCATTTTAATATCTGAGATAATTAAATCTGGTTTATGGGTATTGTATACCTCTAAGCCTTCTAACCCATTTTGGGCTTCATAGACTTTGTTGCAGTAGCGCGAGAGATATTCTACTGCATTTTGACGGATGAGAGGTTCATCTTCAACATAGAGTATTGTGAGTGGCGTAAGTGCTTCTAAATTCATAGTTACATTGTAGTTAAAAAAAGGTTAATTTAAACTAGAAAATAATATACTTTGCAAAACAAAGTACTTTGAGGATGTGATATGTCAGAAGAAAAAAAAGAAGCTTTACGGCAGATAAATGATATTAAAAACCATTTGATTGATAAACAAACTTTTTTCCCTTACAACTATAAAGCTACTTATGTTTGGGCGGTGATTGCTGTACTTTTGACATTTATAATGATACCTATGTATCAAGCCAGTGTACTACAAGGTACGGTAGTCACATTTATTTTTATTACCATAGGTTTTGTAACAGAAGGGGTTTTGACAAAAAAAGTCAATCAGAGTTACGATATCGAAGATTGTACACATAGACAGCAGTTTATTATGAAAAGTTTTTTGATGTTGTCTCTCTTTGGGATTGTACTTTCTATGGTTTTGGCTAGTCATGGTCTGTATATCCCTATATTCCTTTTATGGCTTTTCCTATGTTCTGTGGGTTACTTTTCTGTAGGCTTTGTATTGAATATCAAAAGATTCTCTCAAATGGCACGTTTTAATATATTCTCCTCCACACTCTTACTGGCGATTGGCTATATGAATGATTCATTAGAAGGGAATACTAATTATCTTATAGTCGTACAAGTTTTTGTGGTGCTTGGATTAAGTATTATGCCATCTATTGTGGCTTGGCAACAAATCAAAGAAGGGAAGTAGGGTAACAGTATGTTTGACCCACTTTTGCATCAGGGCATCCGCTCCAAACTTGTATCACTGCTCATTACCAATGACGAGCTTCCTTTTAAAGCACTCAAAGAGGCTTTAGGTGTGACCGATGGAAATCTCTCTTCACATCTCTCAAAACTTGAAAAAGAACAATATATTGTGATAGAAAAAACTTTTGAAGGAAAACGCCCCAAGACTGTCGTAAAGATTGCGTCTAGAGGGAGAAAAGCTTTTGAAGTCTATATTGAGGCACTTAAAGCCTTTATAGAGGAGAATTGATGAAGAGATATATTGATTTTTTATATAAATTTAGATGGGCTATTGTGTTATGTATTCCTCTTATCGTGATAGTACTTGCTTCAAGTCTAAAACATTTGCAAATAGATGGAAGTTATCGTATATGGTTTGAGAAAGATTCTAAAATTCTTACGGATTATGATACATTCCGCTCAGAGTTTTCCAATGATGATGGGGTGACCATCGTTTTTAAAGATAAAAATGGCATTTTCAACAAAAAAGCACTCTCTTCTATACAGCGTATCACTGAAGCACTTTGGGATATGCCGCATATAGACAGGGTAGATAGTATTACAAACTATCAACATGTACATTCTGAAGTAAACAGACCAGATGATGTTTTGGTAGATGACTTTATCATGGATGATTTATCACAAGCTACACCAGAGTATTTTAATAAGCGTAGAACAATAGCAACATCAGACAGTATTATCGTAAATAGTTTTCTTTCTAAAGATGCAACTACAACGATGATATTTGCCAGACTAGAACCTGAAGCAAATGAAGGTGAGGATATTTCTGCAGAAGTTGTAAAAAACGTGCATGCTATCATAGATCCTGAAGCAAAACGCACAGGTTATAAATACTGGATCAATGGTGGACCACCTATGACTCAGGCTTTTGTGGACATTGCAGGTAAAGATGCGATGACATTTACTCCATTGGTTTTCTTAGCTTCGATGATACTTCTGTTTCTTCTTTTTCGGCGCGTATCAGGTGCATTGGTACCCTTAGCAGTCGTTTTGTTTACTTTTTTATCTGTCCTTGCCGTACAAACATTGCTTGGCTATAAACTCAATAACTTTACGGCAAATATACCTGTATTTATTGTCGCTATAGGGATAGCAGATGCGGTACATATATACTCGTTATGGTTGATGGGTAAAAAAGAGGGACTAGCGAATAAAGAAGCTGTCTATACTTCGCTTAAAAAGAATTTTTTACCTATTTTTCTTACGTCTTTGACAACAACGGTAGGCTTCGCAACCCTTGCTATTTCTAAAGTCGTGCCTGTGGCAACCTTAGGGATTGCTACAGCATCAGGGGCAGTGTTGGCATTTATTATTTCTGTAGTATGGATGCCTGCTGTATTGTTGCTGCTTAAAAAGCCGATTAAAGCGCAAGAAAAAGAAGAAGAAAAAACAAAGATAAAAGGTTATGGAGACTTTATCGTACGTAATGATAAAAAAATTATAGCAATAGGTTCACTGATTGCTGTTATTATGGGCATAGGTTTAGCTTTTGTAAAAGTAGATTCCAATACCATACGTTATTTTTCTCCAGAAGTAGAAATACGTCAATCTTCAGAATTTACAATGGATAATCTCACCGGTTCCATGTCCTATGCATTGATCGTCGATAGTGGCAAAGAAGATGGTATTAAAGAACCAGCATTTTTAACAATGGTGGAGAAATTTTACCGAGACTATCAACTTATGTTTCCCAAAGATGTAAGACATGTTTCTTCACTTTTAGATACGATCAAACGTTATAATAAAATTCTAAATCATAAAGAGAGTGTACCCAAAGAGCGTAATCTAGTGGCACAGTATCTTTTACTCTACTCTATGGGCTTACCACAAGGGATGGAAATCACTGATCAGATGGACTTTGATCAGCGCAAGTTACGTATTACGGTATTAACCAATATTGTGGATACTTCTAAAGATATAAAGATGATTAATTTTGCAAAAGAGTGGTGGGCAAAAACACCATACAAACTAACACTTACAGGGCAAACAGCCATGTATGCATATATGCAAAAAAACATTACAGATACACTCATTTATTCGTTGAGTTTAACAATACTCATCGTCTCTTTGATGATGTTGCTTATCTTTAAAAGACTTAAAATACTTTGGATACTCCTCCTGCCAAATTTACTCCCTGTGATACTGGTAATCGGTCTTATGGGATGGATGGGACTTACCATAGACATGGGTGTGGCTATCGCTGGAGCCATCATTATTGGAGTAGCAGTAGATGATACGATTCATTTTCTAGTCAAATACTTTGATGCACGTAAACGTGGATTGGGGATGGCTGAGACATTTGATGAGGTATTGCATTATGCAGGGCGTGCCATACTTTTTACTACTGTCGTATTGAGTCTATCATTTTCTATGTTCGCCTTTTCTACTTTCACACCAAATCAAAACTTTGGTGTGGTGACAGCTACTGCTCTCATCATCGCACTCATAGTAGATTTACTTTTTTTACCAGCACTGCTTTCTGTCATGGATAGAAAATATACGTATACACCTAATCAAAATCAAACTAAAAAGGAAATAAATGCACAATAAACTAGAAGCCCTCATGGGTAAGTTCGGAGGGTATATCTATGATAACCCTTTTAAAATAATAGTGATGGTTTTAGCATTACTTGCTGCACCACTTGCACATGTACCAGAGATTAAGATGGATACCTCTACAGAAGGCTTTATGCATCCCGAAGACCCTGTGCTTATCACATACAATCAGTTTAGAGCACAGTTTGGACGTGATGAGCGCATTGTACTCGCTATCAAAAGTGATAAAATCTTTACCGTAGACTTTTTAAACAAACTAAAAAACCTACATGAAGAGATAGAAGAAAAAGTGCCATACCTTGATGATGTAACTTCACTCTATAATGTACGTAATACCCGAGGTGAGGGGGATAAACTTATTACTGATGATTTGTTAGAGCCTATGCCTACCACACAGGCAGAAGTCGATGCCATTAAAAAGCAAGCGCTAGCTTCACATTTTTATAAAGATTTACTTTTAAGTGAAGATGGAAAGATGACGACTATTGTCATAGAAACAGATGCCTATTCACATGAAGGAGAAAAAGTTGTTTCTGATGAAGATGCATTTGATGAAGGCTTTGATGATGCTTCGACAAGTGCAGAAAGCGATACTGCATCTGTACCTGCAAAAGACAGAAAATTCCTAACTGATGCAGAAAATCATGAGCTTATTGCAAAGATAGATGAAATCATCAAAAAATATCAAAGTGATGATATGCAAATCTATGTGGCAGGTTCACCTGTAGTCAATAATGCACTCAAAGCACAAATGCAAGCAGATATGCAGAAATTTATGCGTATCACATTTTTGATTATTACAGTTTTCTTATTTGTAATGTTTCGACGTGCTTCAGCAGTTTTTTATCCACTCTTAGTGATTATCCTCTCTTTATTGGCAACAGTAGGGATGATGGCATGGACAGGTACAGCCTTTAAGCTACCTACACAAATTGTTCCTTCTTTATTACTGGCTGTGAGTATTGGAGCTACGGTACACATTCTTTCTATTTTCTTTGACAAGTTTAATGAAACAGGGGACAAAAGAGCTTCTATGGTACATACTTTACGACACTCAGGATTAGCCATTGCTATGACTTCGGTGACTACGGCTATTGGGGTAGGATCATTTTTTGGTTCTGAGGTTGCACCTATTGCTGACCTTGGTACCTTTGCTTCTTTTGGTGTGATGGTGTCTCTCTTTTTGACTTTGACTCTTTTGCCTGCACTTTTAAGTATTAGCAAATTAAAACAAAAACCTAAAAAAGAAGCGGGTAGACTTGATACATTGATGCGCAAACTTTCTGTGATTCCTATCCGTCATTATAAAAGTATTATTGTAGTGAGTGTGGTACTTGTCATCATCTCCCTCTTAGCCGCAACAAAAATAGAACTTTCTCACAATCCTCTCTATTGGTTCCAACCCAATGACCCAAATAGAATCTCAACAGAAGTCATAGATGCAAATATGAATGGTTCTGTTACTATGGAAGTCGTTGTAGACACCCATAAAGAGAATGGATGGAATGATCCTGAGAGATTAAATAAGCTTAATGCCTTTTCTGAAAAACTGGAAACGTATGTAGACAGATATACACGTATTGGTAAAGTAGTGTCGCTTGCAACGATTGTCAAAGAAACCAATCGTGCGTTACATGAAAATAAAGAACAATTTTATAGTATTCCTCAAAATGCCAACTTAGTTTCTCAGGAGTTACTCCTATTTGAAAACTCAGGTTCTGATGACCTTGAAGATGTGGTAGACAGCCAGTTTAGCAAGGCACGTATTACCATTAAACTCCCATGGACAGATGCAGTGAAAGCACATGATGTACTGACTTATGTGAAAACGGAAGCAGCAAAGACGTTCCCTAATGATTCAGTAGAAACAACAGGAATGATACCTTTGCTCATCAATACATTTGCAGGTGCTGTACATTCCTCTGTAACGAGTTATACCATTGCATTTGTGGCGATTACATTTATGATGATGCTTATTTTAGGTTCAGTACGTATGGGGTTATTAAGTATGATTCCTAACCTCGTGCCAATTATCTTGGGCTTATTGTTAATGTATATTGCCAATATCCCATTAGATATGTTTACCCTTCTTATTGGAAGTATTGCCATTGGGCTTGCAGTGGATGATACGATTCATTTTCTCCACAATTTTAAGCGATACTATTTAGAGAGTAAAGATGCAGCTAAAGCCATAGAACATACATTCTACACCACAGGTAAAGCAATGGTTATCACCTCTATTGTGTTATCATTAGGTTTCTATGCTTATATGATGGCAAATATGATTTCAGTACAAAACTTTGGACTGCTTACAGGTACCGTAATTGTTATGGCACTTTTAGCCGACTTGTTACTTGCACCTGCACTAATGATAGTCGTGGCAAAACGCGGCTGGATAAAATAAATAAAGGAAAAAATATGAACACAAAAAAATTACTCATCGGATTCACTTTAGGATTAGGTATTATGACAACGCACCTACTTGCAGATGACCCTATCGCTAGGAGCATTATGGAAAAAGTAGATGCACGTGATGATGGTAAAACATTAGAACAAGATATGACTATGATACTCATAGATAAAAACAATAAAAAACGCAATAGAAATCTACATACCTACAGTAAAGATTTTGGAGCAGATGAACATCAAATTCTGTTTTTCAAATCACCAGCGGATGTTAAAAATACGGCATTTTTAACATATGACTATGATGATACACGTAAAGATGATGATCAGTGGCTCTATCTTCCTGCACTTAAAAAAGTAAAACGTATTCCTAGTTCAGATAAGAGTTCAAGCTTTATGGGTTCAGATTTTTCTTACTACGATATGACAGATAGAGATTTATCTGATTACAACTATAAACTTCTAAAAGAGACAAAAGTACGTGGACATGATGCATGGATGATAGAAGCAACACCACGAAATAAAAAGGTGATGAAAGAATCTGGATATAAAAAAACCATAGCTATTGTGAGAAAAGACAATTATGTGGTTGTCCGTGCGATTAACTTTATGCGTAATGGTAAGAAAAAATATTTGGATATCCAAAAACTGCATAAACAAGGTGGTGTGTGGCTTCCAGATGTCATGACAATGACTACTAAAAAAGGTAATAGCACTGTACACAAAACAATCTTGAGATTTTCACGTATTAAACTGAATAAAGCTATCAATAATGCGATGTTTACGACAAGACGTTTAGAAAAGGGGCTGTAAGCCATGACAATAAAATTGGCATTAGGGGGACTTTTACTTTCATCATTGGTGTATGCAGAGAGTGTTGATGAGGCTTTAGGCGGTTTTGATGATACTCCTGTTCAAGTTGAGAAGAGTAGTATGGATGTAATGGATGGGTTCGATGACTCAAATGCATCAGAAGTTAGCGCAACAAAAGAAAGCCTCGTAGAGGGACTTACAGGTAAATTGACCGAACAGGTAGCCTTCTCTTATAATGGCGATAAACCCCATGATAACTTTACCTCACTGAAGTCTTCACTCTTTTTAGATTATGAGCATAAATTTGAAAATGGATGGCGTTTTAAAACCAATGCAAAAGCTTATTATGATGCTATCTACGATATTCGAAGTGATGTTTATACGCGTGACGAACTAGATGAACAACGTTCTGAAATTCGTTTATATGATGCATATGTAGAGGGTAGTATAAGTGATAAAATAGATATAAAATTAGGAAGACAGGTCGTTGTATGGGGACGTTCTGATACCATACGTATAACAGATATTTTAAACCCTTTAGATAATCGTCGTCCAGGAATGGTAGATATCGAAGATTTAAGATTACCTGTGACTATGGCAAAATTAGATTTTTTTCTAGGAGATTGGCGTGTCACTCCTATCGCCATTGTAGAACAGTTTTTTACGATAACCCCTGCTTTTGGTTCTGCATTTAATCCACAACCTGAACCACATATTGCTGAGACAAACTATCATGATGTAACCTATGCTCTCTCTGTAGGTGGAGAGTTCTCAGGGTGGGATGTTAACTTTTATGCTGCACGCCTGCGTGATGATGCAGGGTATGTGAAGTTTCCGACACAACCTACCTTGCAACCCACATTTACGCATGACAAAGTCAATATGTTTGGTACAGCACTCAATGTACTTTCTGGCTCATGGCTGTTAAAAACAGAGTTGGCCTACCTCAATGGACTTAAATATACGAGTGTACAAGATAAATCTTTTTCTCGTACAGATGCGCTAATAGGGCTTGAGTACAATGGTATAGCCGATACAATGATAAGTTATGATTTTTCTATACGTCATTTTAACAACTATGATAAGAGACTTGAGAATGAGCTCTTTTTACCCAATAAAAATACTTATCAACATGCATTGAGAATCACATCAGATTTTTTAAATGCTACATTGCATGCAAATTATCTTATCTCTTTGTATGGCTCAAAACTAGATGAAGGTGGCTTTCAAAGAGCATGGGTGAAGTATGATATAGCAGATGCTATAAGTACCAACATAGGTGTTGTAGACTACATAGGTGGCTCAAAACTATTCAATACCATTAAAAATAGTGATATGATCTTTGCAGATATCTCTTATAGTTTTTAATTCTGCTACAATAATTGTATTAACACACTATTACCTTTGGACAAGGGTATAAAGGAAGCAAATGTTTCATGGACTTAGAGCCTCGCTTATTTTAACTTTTTGGGCGAGTAGTACGCTCCTTTATGCTGCTATTGATGCGCATACATTTGATGTAGAAAAAGGTATGGTTTTCTACGACATCAATGGTGGAGGTGTTCTGACTCCAGAGACAAATCTTACACTTGAAGGTAAAGCGACACTACGCTTTAAAGACTGGGGGACGACACTTCTTTCCAAGGATGAAGGAATTGTCATCACCTCGGGTGCTTTAAAAAGTAAACAAAATATTATAAGTTTAGAAAAGCAAACCAAAGAAGCTTTATATACGGTGGATTTCAAAAATAAAAAAATACATGAACGTAAAAATAGTATTT
>DRQB01000207.1 GCA_011330645.1 Campylobacterota bacterium
AAACTCATCGCTGCTGCTGCAATCACTGGTGAAAGTAACAATCCAAATGCAGGGTACAAGGCACCCGCAGCAATAGGTACACCTATAGCATTGTATACAAAGGCAAAGAAGAGATTTTGACGTATATTTTTCATCGTACCGCGGCTTAATTTGATGGCTCTGACAATCCCTGTTAAATCACCTTTGACCAAAGTAACACCTGCGGACTCCATCGCCACATCTGTTCCTGTACCCATGGCAATACCCACATGTGCTTTGGCAAGTGCCGGAGCATCATTTACTCCATCCCCTGCCATAGCAACTATTTTTCCTTCACTTTGGAGTTGTGTTACCACTTTAGACTTCTCTTCTGGGGAGACTTCTGCCTGTACTCTATCGATACCAAGTTTGCTTGCCACTGCCCCCGCGGTGACTTTGTTGTCTCCTGTAAGCATCACGACTTTAATGCCTTGAAGATGTAACGCACGTATCGCTTCAGGGGTACTCTCTTTTATAGGATCCATCACCCCAACAACACCAGCTGCTTTACCATTAAGTGCGATGAGTATCACCGTCTGTCCCTCTTCTCTATATGCCTCAGCCAGATTTTGTAACTTATTTACCTCAATGCCCAGCCCTTCAAGTAACTTGTAGTTTCCTATAGCTACTTGTAACCCATCGACTTCTCCAGTGACCCCCTGCCCAGTAACGGACTGAAAGTTTTTTGTTTTACTCAGTGTAATACCTCTTTCTTTCACACCTTCAACGATGGCTTCGGCTAAAGGGTGCTCACTTGACTGTTCAAGGGTCGCTACTACCTTTAAGAGTAGGTTTTCATCTACGCCATCTTCTACCTCAACAGTAACCAGTTTAGGTTTTCCTTCCGTGAGTGTACCTGTTTTATCGACCACCAAGGTATCTACTTTTTCAAGTATCTCTAATGCTTCTGCATTTTTAATGAGTACTCCCATAGAAGCCCCTTTACCTGTACCCACCATGATAGAGACAGGCGTAGCCAAACCCAAAGCACAAGGACAAGCAATGATAAGCACTGCCACTGCACTGACAACGGCATAGGCTAAACGAGGTTCAGGACCCCACAGATACCAAGCCACAAATGCCAAAATGGCCACAAGCACCACAATAGGAACAAAGTACCCTGAGACAATATCTGCGAGTTTTTGTATAGGTGCGCGTGAACGCTGTGCATTGGCAACCATATCAACTATCTGTGAGAGTAAGGTATCTGCACCAACTTTTTCTGCCCGTATGAGTAAAGAACCTGTGGCATTGACGGTTGCACCTATGACTTCATCACCCTCTTTTTTAGCAACAGCTATAGGTTCACCTGTCACCATAGATTCATCTATATTACTTTCACCTTCAATAACTTTACCGTCTACTGGTACTTTATCTCCTGGGCGTATACGTAAGACATCACCTACCTGTACATCTTCTAAAGCGATGTCCTCTTCACTCCCATCTTCACGCACAATACGCGCTGTGTTTGGAGCAAGCCCCAGAAGCATTTGTATGGCAGTATTGGTTTGAGAGCGTGCACGTAGTTCAAGTACTTGTCCTAGTAAAACCAATGCTACGATGACTGCTGCAGCTTCAAAATAGACATCCACAAGTCCTCCATCCATCTGCATTTTAGGCGGGAAAATGTGAGGAAATAGAAGTGCTACCATACTATAGAGCCATGCCGCACCAACACCTAGGGCTATGAGGGTAAACATATTGAGGTTCCATGTTTTGACTGAGTTTACACCTCTAACAAAGAACGGCCAACCACCCCAAAGTACAACGGGTGTTGCCAGTGCAAACATAATCCACTGTACCGTAGACATCTCTAACCATGACGGTAGCCATGAAGGTGCCAAATCTGCCACCATTGCCAATATGAAGACAGGCAGTGCCAAGATACTACTTATTTTAAAACGTTTTGTCATATCAAGTAACTCTTCGTCGTCTCCTTCTTCTGCACTTACAGTCATAGGCTCTAGTGCCATCCCACATTTAGGACAAGTACCTGGACCAATTTGCTGTATTTCAGGGTGCATGGGACAGGTGTACATCGCACCTGAGCTTTCCTCACTTATGGCACCATGTGTATGATTATGATGTTCATGAGATTCTGGGGTAAAAATTGGCTTACAGGAAGGACAACTTTCATCTATGGGTTCTTCCATATAAGATTCAGGGTCTTTATCAAACTTCTCTTGACAGGAAGTAGAACAAAAATAATAGGTTACCTCATCTTTTTGTGTATAAAACTTTGTATCTGTTGAAATATCCATGCCACAAACGACATCTTTGACTGTAGTACTCATCATATGCTCCTTTATCTTTTTGATAACTAGTATATGATAGTACTTAAGTGTGCATGAAATGTGCACACTTATAAATTATTATTTTCGGTCTGTATCTGTTTTAGAAGAAAGTATAAATGCCTGTATATCACGTGTTTCTTTACCTGTCAATCCTGCACGCACACGCATATGATTCATAGAAAATGACCATGCACGTATACTTAAATCCGAAGGAGGACGCACATTATGACACCGCATACATGTATCTGCCCAGACTTGTGCACCATTGGCCAAATCTGGGATATACTCTTCTGCTATGATTCCACTTGTGGTTAATGCATAGGCTATAGCTATGATTTTTGTCATTCTTTTAATATTATGTTGCATTTTTTCCTCCTAAAAGCCAAAAGCAAATTGTGCTAAAAAACGATTGTTATTTGCACTTGAGTCGATTGCCGCATTATCTTCATCTGTATTAATCTCATAAGCAATTTTTGCCATAATATTATTACTAAAAAGATAATTCAATCCTAATGTCCATTGATTACGATTCGTTTCTGGATTATCATACGCTCCATAACGAAGTACCGGTTCTAATTTAATCCTATCAAATTGATAAGATAATTGCGTATACCAAGCTTTCCAAGTACCTCCCTCTAACGGACTTAAAGCATTTTCGCCTATTTTTTGCTGTATATATTCTGCTTTAAGACTAAATGCATTGATGTTATACATCATATCGGTACCAAAGACATCATAATCTCTTTGGATTTCTTCATCAGACGCTAATGTTTCCGCAATCTTTCCAGTTGCAGCAGAAATCCCTATTTCCATATTGCCCACAGGGTTAATGGCATATCTTCCACCCCAGGTTTTACTTGCTCCAGATGAAGTTGTTTTAGCACTTGTATCAATAATCACATCACCATCAGCGGCAATACCAAAAGTGGGTGCATTGGAAATAAACAAAGCATAATTGCTTCGTATTCCCCCTATTTTAGGCAGGCCTCCTCTTAATGCTATACCCACATTAGCAGAGGGAGCAGCCCCATCATGTCCAAAGCCAAGAGGGGCACTTGGAAGTTTATTGATCCATGAAGGGTGTAGGTTTTGTACAAATTGTCCTACAGGTGATAAAAACTTACCTATCTGTAATCCCATATAATCATTGATAAAAAATGTTCCTGCTGCATATTCAAGTTCTGTGTCAGTTTCACCTTCACTATTAATAGTAAATTCAACTTCACCTTCAAATTGAAACACATTTCCATACTGATAATGAAAAATGGGGGAAAATTGTACACTGGAAAATGAACCATCAGCATTTTGCTCATCTGTATAATCAAAAGAAGCATAACCCGCTAATTGGAATCCAGACATTGCGTTGCCTTCAAACTCTTTTTTCATTTGAATATCTCGCAATTTTAATGCTTCTACATCTTTTTGTAACTGTTTAATCGTACTACTTTCTATAGAAGATGCTACGATGACTGAAGACAACATTACACTTATTGTTGTACCTATAATCAAACTTTTCATGATTTTCTCCTTTTTATAACTATTAAAACCATACTCGAATATAAAGTTTTTATGTGTACCTAATGTGCACATTCTATACACATAAAAGTATTATGCTTGTTTTAAGGCATCTTCATACCTGCCTATTTATGAGAAAAAAGGAAACATATGCTTTCAGGAATTATATTTTTATGGTTTATACTTACTGTACTTTCTGTATTATTTGTGATTATTGATATTCACGATACGCCAGAATCTCCTGTACTTAAATGGGGATTTATATTACTTACCCTCTACACAGGTCCTATAGGAGCATTTCTTTATGTTCTAGGGTGTAGAGAACCCTTACCTGGACTCCATGAACAATATGTTTCTACCCGTTGGAGGCAAGTTTTAGGTTCTACGATGCATTGTGTTGCAGGAGATGGATTAGGGATATTGGTAGGTGCTATTATTGGTAGTCTTATTCATTTATCACAACTAGAAGATATTACACTTGAATACATACTTGGTTTTGGATTTGGATGGACTATTTTTCAAGCACTTTTCATGAAAGACTCAGCAGGGGGCTCTTTTACCCAAGCACTTAAAAACACCTTTCTTCCTGAACTTATTTCTATGAATTACCTTATGGCTGCGATGGTTGTGGTGATGACGATTGGTATGCATGGGATACCACAAGGAAATGACCCCACTACAGCAGCATTTTGGTTTATTATGTCGATGTCTCTTCTGGTAGGTTTTATATTTGCTTTTCCTGTTAACTGGTGGCTTGTGTCAAATCATTTAAAACATGGGATGATGACCATTCGACCAAACCATAAAAATCATACACAAACAGAAACAATGCAAGAGGAACCATCCAAACACACCATGGGTGATAATACCCATAAAGTTTCTACTTCTAAAATCACTTTAGTTGTATTACTTTCTATATTGATATTTACACTCGGTGTGATGTTTGCACTTACTTACAAAGGATAAATAGATGGATAGACATACACTGATTCACAACAAAGAAAAGAAGCGTTATGAATTTCATATAGAAAATATAACAGCGTTTATTGAATACGAAAGAAATAAAGATGTTTTATCTTTAACCCGTACTATCGTTCCTAAGGAACTTGCAGGTCGAGGCATTGCTAAAGCATTATGTGTAGCAGTAATGGAAGAGATAGAAACACAAGGGTTAAAAATGAAACCAGAGTGTTCTTACATTGTCTCTTTTGTTAAAAAATATCCAGAGTATCAAAAACTCATAGGAAAATAAAAAAGAAAGGATAAATAATGAAAACAGATCGCAGAGGATTTATGCTTGGTGCCTTTACGGGTATCGGTGCGGCAGGAGTGCTATATGCTATGAAAAGAACATGGGATCCACTTCCAACTGTACAACATGCAGGGGTCACAACCATTAACCTAAATGAGATAAATGAAAATGAACTAATGATTTATAAATGGCGAGGAAAACCTATTTTTGTATTAAAAAAGACACCTGATATTGTCGCAAAGCAAAGCACAAATGACTTAGCACGCGACATTATTGTAGGAGAAGCACATTATATGCTTTGTATCGGACTATGTACCCATTTAGGGTGTATTCCTGCCTATAGAGAATCCAAACATATTTTTTTATGTGCCTGCCATGGTGCAGAATATGATAGTAGTGCCATTAACACCAAAGCACCTGCACCTTTACCGATGCTTATTCCACCTTTTAAGATAAAAGAGAATAACTTAGTCATAGGTGATGAAGGATTAGAATATACGAAAATGAAAGAAAGAGGGCTATTGGGTCTTAAAAAACTTGACCCATATACTTAAGCATGCAAGAAAGAACTAGTGTGCACACTACATACACGGTTTGACTGTAGGATGATGATTGATATTGTCCTACACATCCATATAGAGCATATCAAACATAACATACTATACCAAGAGATAAAAAGGATATTTATATGAAAAGAAGAAATTTTTTAACTTTAAGCAGTGTAACCGCACTTTATGTATTAACAGGGTGTGGTGGAGGAAGTAGTTCTTCAAGTAGTACCAGTAGCGGTTCTACTACAACTGTCGCACTTCCCATACCTGACTTGTTGAAAGCCACGGATAAAAATGGTATTCAACATTACGATTTGACCATTCAAGAAGAAGAACATTCTTTTTTTGACGGTATCAATACGCAAACATTTGCTATAAATGGTACGTATCTTGCCCCTACATTACTGATACAAGATGGGGATAACGTCTCTATTAATTATACCAATACATTAACTGAAGACACAACAATGCATGGTCATGGCATGCATGTTCCTGCTAATATGGATGGAACAGCGCATCAAGTGATTGCTGCAGGAGATACGTGGTCAGCTGTATATACAGTCAATCAAAAAGCCTGTACAAACTGGTATCATCCTCATGCATTAGGTACCACAGCAAAACAAGTTTATCAAGGACTTGCAGGGCTCATCATCATTGAAGACACTGAGAGTAAAGCATTAGATTTACCAAATCGTTATGGAACAGATGATATTCCTTTAGTATTGCAAGATAGATACTTTAGCTCAGATAAAACAGCATTTGACTATTCTCCAAGTAATCAAGAGATTGTCCAAGGATATATTGGTGATAATTTCATTACCAATGGTGCAATAGAACCTACTTTCAATGCAGAAGCAAAAGAAATACGTTTTCGTATTTTAAATGGTTCAAATTCGAGTATGTATGATCTTGGTTTTTCTGATGCTAAAAGCTTCAAACAAATTGCTTCTGATAATGCTTTTCTGGAATCTCCTGTAAGCATGTCACGTCTAACCCTTTCCCCTGGGGAACGTGCAGAAATTGTAGTAGATTTTTCAAATGACAAAGGTTCAATTTTTACATTCAAAGAATTTAACAATGACAAAACATTTCTCACTGTTGATGTCAATAATGATGCCACAGCTACAACAACATTACCCAATACACTTACAACACTTGATCCAATCGAAACATCCGTTAAAACAAGAACTTTTACCCTTGAGAGAACCAATGGAAAACTGACTATCAACCAAAAAGAAATGGATTTAAACCGTATTGATGAAACCTTAAATCTCGAAGATGTAGAAATTTGGGAAGTAACAAACAATATGAATGTCAATCATAATTTCCACATCCATGCAACACACTTTAGAGTCATAGAAAGAGATGGCAGTATTGACAATGTACCAGAAAATGAAAAAGGGTACAAAGATGTTGTCCATTTAGCAGGTAATGCCAGTGTAAAACTACTTGTAAAAATGACTGATTTTACGGATTCAACTATTCCCTATATGTACCATTGTCACTTTCTTGAGCATGAAGATGATGGTATGATGGGACAATTTACTGTGATATAATGCCAGTATATACTAACAAATAATAAAAGGAATATAATGAAAACAATAAAACTACTACTTGCTGGATTGGCAATGACGATGACACTGCAAGCACAAACAGGTGCCGAAATATTTAAAGACAAATGTGTTACTTGTCATATGCTAAAACCTATGATGGACAAAACAAAGATGCAAGCCATGAGCAAAGAAGATCGCATGGCTATGAAAGAAAAAATGATGAAGATGATGAAGGCACCACCCATGAGTAAAGTCTCTGCCAAAGTCAAATTTGAACTCAAAAACAATAAAGCGGTGTTTATTGCTTTTGTGAAAGATTATATCGTGAATCCAAGTAAAGAAAAATCATACTGTATGCCTATGGCACTTCAAAAATTTGGTGTCATGCCTGCTATTGGGAAAAATATGTCAGAAGAAGAGTTAGATACCATTGCCAATTGGCTCTATGACAACTTTACTGAAAAATGGGATATGAATGATAAAGGTATGATGTGCAAAATGAAGGGTGAACACAGTAAAAGCATGAAATGTGCTCAGGGTAAATGTGGTAATAGTATGAAAAAACCTGATTCGAAAATGAAATGTGCAGAAGGTAAATGTGCAGGAGCAACAAAAATGGTCAAACCCAAAGCATCCAAATGTGGTGCATCTCATAAAGAAGAGAGTGCAGGAAAATGTGCAGGAAACAAAAGTACACCCAAAAAAACACCAAAAACCATGAAATGTGGGCAAGGTAAATGTGGAGGAAATAAATAATTTCTATCTCCAAGATAGTCTTTGATTAGACTATCTTTTTTCTCTTCGTTATCCTTCTACAATATGCACACTTTATACACACTATTGCTATACACTTTGAATATCAAATAATAAAAGGACTATACATGATTTATA
The DNA here is from genome assembly GCA_011330645.1 of Campylobacterota bacterium. Lineage (GTDB taxonomy): Bacteria > Campylobacterota > Campylobacteria > Campylobacterales > Sulfurovaceae > Sulfurovum. The sequence continues at coordinate 8,075 of DRQB01000207.1, forward strand.
CAGTACAGACAAAGCAAGACATAGCTACTATTAAAGATGAACTTGCAAGTAAAGCAAAAGAAATTGGCTTTGGTGTTTTAAATACATATGCATTCAAAAAGATTTTAGCAGATAAGGGTTTTCCGATTAAAAAGGATATAACAGTCTATGAACTATGTAACCCTCCTGGAGCCCAAGATGCACTTTCTCATCTTGCAGAGATTTCTGTTTATCTCCCCTGCCGTCTTTCTGTCTATGAAGAAAATGGGAAAACAACACTTGCAACCATAGGATTTGAGGACATGCTTGATGCCGTAGAAGTGGATGATGACTTTAAAGCACATATGACTATTATTTTTGAAAATTTAAAACGTGTGATGCATAGTTGGGATTATTAAATAGATGTGCACACTTCATGCACGCTATTAAAATATACTAGATTATTAAAATAATAAAAAGGATGCACGATGAATTACTTTAATCATGGATGGGGAATGGGTTTTGGATGGCTCATACCTTTACTCATCATAGCAATACTCTTTTATGTACTCCAAGATAAGAGAAAAGAAAAGTCCTCAGCGCAGGATATATTAGATAAACGTTATGCAAGTGGTGGCATATCTAAAGAAGAGTATGAAGAAAAATCTAAAGCACTAAAAGAACAAGAACAATAAGGAAAAAAGATGCAACGAAGAACATTTGTAAAAGGGGTGGCGGCAAGCTCTTTGCTCGCACTGACCTCAACCAACTTAGAAGCAAGGTCAACACCCAAGCAGCTTTCAAATAAAAACATACTCACTGGTACAGAATTTTTTTTAGACATTGACTACACAACAGTCAATGTCACAGGTACACCTGCTGTAGCAACAACTGTCAATGGACAACTCTCTGGACCGACACTTGTTTGGCAAGAAGGAGATACAGTGACACTGCATGTTACCAACCATTTAAAGAAATCTTCTTCTATCCATTGGCATGGTATTATCCTTCCTCCACAGATGGATGGGGTACCAGGCATTAGTTTTGATGGTATTGCTCCAGGGGAAACATTTACCTATACCTTCAAAGTACAACAACATGGTACCTACTGGTATCACAGTCATTCAGGCTTTCAGGAACAAACAGGTCTTTATGGAACAATTGTAATTAAACCAAAGAAAAAAGAACCTTTTAGTTATGACAAAGACTATGTCATTCAACTTTCAGACTGGTCAGATGAAAAGCCTACAGCTATCTATAAAAAACTCAAACAAATGAGTGACTACTATAATTTTTCGCAAAGAACCGTAGGAACATTTATAGAAGAAGTCAAAGAAAAAGGTTTAAGTAAAGCGTTTAAAGACAGAAGCATGTGGAACCGTATGCGTATGAGTGACAGAGATATTTCTGACATTACAGCTTACACCTATACCTACTTAATGAATGGACAATCTCCTACATCACATTTTAAAGCACTCTTTAGAAAAGGAGAAAAGATACGTCTTCGTTTGGTCAACTCAGCGGCAATGACCTTTTTTGATGTACGTATACCTGGACTCAAAATGACTGTCGTTGCTGCTGATGGTAACCATGTAAAACCTATCACCGTTGATGAAATACGTCTGGGTGTGGCAGAGACCTATGATGTCATCGTCCAACCACGGCATAACAAAGCCTATGCTATATTTGCACAAAGTATTGATCGTACAGGATATGCTATGGGCTCACTTACTCCCAAGGCATCTCTGTTAGCCCATGCACCTAAAATGGATCCTAAACCTAAACTCTCTATGGTAGATATGGGTATGGATATGTCAAGTATGCAACATGGGGGAGGAATGAAATGTTCTGGTGGCATGAAAATGTCTAAGAAAACCTCGATGAAAAAGTATAAATGGTCTGCTATGGAAGCACAAAAATATCCTATTACTCCACTGCCTAGTGCAACAGGTGTACAGACTACTATGAAAGCAATGTCACCAAAATACAGGCTTGATGACCCTGGTGTAGGATTGCGTCACAACGGTAGACATGTATTAACTTATGCTGATTTAAAAAATAGATATTCTACAAGAAACGCCAGAAAACCAGATAGAGAGATTATCTTGCATCTTACAGGCAATATGGAACGCTATATGTGGTCTATCAATGGGATAAAGTATGCAGATAGCCAACCTTTACAATTTCATTATGGGGAACGTCTACGTATCACGTTTATAAACGATACAATGATGAACCACCCTATGCATCTACATGGCTTATGGAGTGATTTGGAAACAGGAGATGACAATCATTTAGTACGTAAACATACAGTTATCGTCCAACCAGGATCAAAAATAAGTTACCGCGTCACTGTTGATGCTAAAGGTGCCTGGGCATATCACTGTCATTTACTCTATCATATGGGTGGCATGTTTAGAAAAGTCGTAGTGGCATAAGGAGTAAAAAATGAAGAAAATATTAAAAATGCAAAAAATAATTTTAAGTGTACTTACCACACTTAGTTTAACACAGACAATACACGCAAGTGAAGGAGATGATCCTCTTTTAACCATGTTTCTCATGGATAGACTTGAAGTGCTCAATAATGATGAAAATACACGTACATGGGATGCAAGTTTCTGGATTGGTCATGACCTTAACAAACTCTATGTATACAGTGATGGAGAAGCAACTTCTGATGGACTTGAAAGTAGTCAAAATGAATTGGTTTACTCTAGAGCCATTGCCCCATTTTGGGATGCACAAATAGGATTGGTCTATGACAAAAATGCTGATGCCTCTCGTACATGGGCAGAAGTTGCCATTTCTGGATTGGCACCTTATTATTTTGAAACCCGTGCGGCATTGTTGGTCAATAATGAGGGAAATGTGGGGCTAAGAATTGATGCAGAGTATGAAGCTTTACTTACACAAAAACTTATACTTACCCCCTCAATTGAAGCAGATTTGTATACAAAAAATGACCCTAAGATGAACTTAGGTTCAGGATTATCCAGTTTAGAAACAAGTATTCGTTTGCGCTATGAAATCAAACGTGAGTTTGCTCCATATATAGGGGTTACATGGGACAGAAATTTTGGAAATACACGTGATTACAATCCGGTCAATGAAACAAACTTTCTCATAGGTGTACGTTTTTGGTTTTAATGTAAAAGTGGGAAACTAGTTACTTCCCTCTGATACACACAACCTTATATTTTTCAGACTTGTCTATACTGCTATCTGTGCAACCAAGATCAAGATACACACGTGCAGCTTGTTTTGGATTTGCAGGAAACACTGTAGATGACCAATAGAAACCTTCGGACACGTGCACAAACGCATCTACCAATGCCGCATTCGCTTCTGAATGGTCGATAATTGTTTGTAACACTTCATAACCAGGTAAACGCCAATCATCATGTTTATCCAACACAAGCATCTCACAATACTTTTTTGCTTCATCCCAATTTTTCACAAGTGTTGGTAAAACAGCATTATCTTGCCATTGTCTCTCTATTTTGACATCTTTTACAACATTTCCCTGCTTTATAAATCTTCTTTCTTTCTTGTGTTTACTGTGCTTTTTACTTTCAATAGGTTTGGATGTCATCTCAATATGAAACTGTTGAAAAGTGAGTTTGGTCACTGGTTTGGTCACTGTCATATGTATAGACTCAGACTCTTGCCATTCTTCATCGATGGGTTGTACTACTTTTATATTATGTGTGCCTCTTGACAAAATCAACACTCTGGGCTTTTCCCCCATAACAGATTTTTTCAGACCATCCACATAGACAAAGGCACCTACCTTGTCACAATGAATACGTACTTTTTCACCATACAAAGCACCTAAACCCGTACACCACAGCAACAGCATAGTTACAATCTTGTTTTGCATCATTTCTCCTCTGATATATTCCCCATATACAAAGCATTCTTGTTTATTATATCACACCTAAATCTCACAATCCATCTCTTTTTAGTTTGAATCTAAAAATAACGTAGATTCATTAAGTATTATGAGTTATAATTATTTTACTTAAAACAATAAGGGACAAACAATGATAAAGCAAACCTCAAAAACATTACTCGTAGTAGCAACACTTGCATTGCCACTTTCACTCCAAGCACAATGTGGTGCAGCACCCAGTGCCACAAAAGTAGCACCTAAGTCTGCAAAATGTGGACAAGGGAAATGTGGGGGCAAAAAAGCCTCAATGAAAAAAGATGCACCCGCAAAAACGACTATCTCCGCACATGCAGCAAACTCAGCAGCACTTACCCTGCTTGCAACCATGAATATGAAAGAGAGTTATGAGGGAATGATTAAACGTATCACACAGATGCAGATACAAGCAAGTCCACAACTCAAAGCAATAGAACCTGCCATAGAAGCCTTTTTCACTAAATTTATGGGATGGGAAGCACAGCGTGGTGACATTGCTGCACTTTATGCAAAAAACTATACGACAAAAGAGTTACAAGAACTCACTAAATTTTACCAAACACCACTTGGGCAAAAAACAGTACAACTTATGCCTCAACTTGCAGCGGCTTCCGCCCAAATTGGACAAAATAAGATGATGCAACATATGCCAGAAATGAAAGCTATGATAGAGGCTGAACTCAAAAAAATCAATGCTAACAAATAAATAATGCTCTATCCACTTACTTCAATATGACACAAATATTAGTAATATTGAAGTAACACTTTTTATCTATACTAACACAACGCTAAACTTATCGTGAGGTAAGGACAGAAAGCTATGGGTCTTTTATCCAAGATTGCCAGGTTGCACGTGTCTCTTTCTGCCTATACTCTCACATGATTAGCTCAATTACAAAAGGAAAACTATGCATATATTACGTTCTAGTCTAAGAGTTACGCTCTTCGTACTTATCACATTGATATTACCCAATTGTGGTGGTGGGGGAAGTACTTCAAATACTGCTACAACTAACAATGGTACCAATACGCCAACTGGCACAAATACAGGGACAACAACGCCTACAACAGATGATGAATTCTCACAATCTCAATATAAAGGTTTAAATTTTTATTATAAAAATTTATCCACATCTGCATATAAATTAACACAACTCTCAGACAGTACCTTTAATGCTTTAACGGAAACAGAAAAGCTAGAAGTTGCCAATAAACTGTTAGAAACACTTTTTTATGGTCTACCACTCAAAACCCTTCAAGAGAAAATTGCTTCTGGAAATTTTATTGAAAGCATTAGAACCGGTCTGGATGAAGATAGAACAGATAAAGAAGTCCTCGAAAATGACATTCTTGATGAAACCAAATATAGACAAACTGACTACAATGAGCAAGTCGCAGTAGATATATTGACACGTTTTTATGCCATGCATGAACTCGATAGTTACTTTCTTAGAAACTGGATAGCCTATATCTTGACACAAACCATTATGTTCTCCCCTGCATATGAACTTGAATCAACACATACTCCCAACATAGCAAGAGTCTATAATCGTCTTGTAACCATGTTAGGCGTAGACAGTGGTATGCGTTACATCACGTATGTACACATGATGAGTGAAGACAACTGGAGACGTTTTAGAAGTCCTGAAGACAATGGACGAGAGATGCTGGAAATCTTTACACTCGATGGGGATGACTCACATGTACCTCTTGCAGGAAAAGCATTACAGAACTGGAAACTAGACCGAGACA